>JBFEWA010000107.1:0-8750 GCA_041546605.1 Bermanella sp. | reverse complement strand
TTCTTTCTTTTTGGTTTCGATGATGACGCCGGGGATGTCTTGAGTGCGTAAGCGGATGTCTTCTAAAATATCTTTGGCTAAACGACGGTTTTGCCAATCTTCTAGTTCCAATTGAACACGACCCACTAAATCCACTGGGCTATTGCCACCGCTTGGTGGAGTGATGAAGGTGCTGGTGTAAAGGGTTTTGATTTCTGCCATGTCGTAAACCCGTTTCTCAACGTTTTTCACCAACAGGTCGCGCTCTTCAAGGGATAAGTTACCGCGGGCGCACACATCAATAACCGCAATCTCGGCGTCTACATCGGGGAAGAACTCCACCCCTTTGCCTAAGAAAGAATAGGTAAAGATGGTGAGCACCATGATGCCAATAATGCTCCACAAGGTTTTGCGTGGATGATGTACGAGCACACTCAATGCATTGACATATTTCCCAGTAAAGCCTTTAAGTTCCGTGAAGTCGCCACTTTCGGATGCTTCCATGGATTTTAACGATTGCTCTGTAATGGCACCGGGTTTGCCCAGCCATGCCCCTAACGCTGGAATCACGATGAGCGCCATGATTAACGATGCACTAAGGGTGATGAGAATCGTGATGGGAATGTATTTCATAAATTCCCCCATGATACCCGGCCAAAAAATCAGCGGTAAAAATACCGCTAGTGTGGTGGCAGTGGATGCCGTGATGGGCCAAGCCATGCGTTTGGCGGCTTCACGGAAAGCATGAAACTTAGGTGTGCCTTCGGCCATGCGGCGATCGGCATATTCAGTAACCACGATGGCGCCGTCCACTAACATGCCCACACTTAAAATAAGCGCAAACAACACAACCATGTTGAGGGTGTAGCCCATTAAGCTTAAAACTAAAATTCCCATTAGGAACGAGCCCGGTATTGCCATACCAACCAACAAAGAGGAGCGAGCCCCTAAGAAAGCCACAATGATGATCATCACTAAAACGGTGGCGAATAACACGTTGTTAAATAAATCATCCAGTGTGCGTTTAATTTCTTTGGATTGGTCTTGGTTAAAACTCACCTCAATGCCATCGGGCCAATTGGCTTGTTCTTCTTTTACTAGACGTTTCACTTCATCCAAGGTTTCGATGATGTTGGCACCAAGGCGTTTGGAAACTTCCACGGCTAACGCGGGCTTGCCATTGATGCGCGCTTTGCTGTGAGGGTCTTTAAAGGTGCGTTGTCCGATGGCCACATCCGCAAAACGCACCACTTTTTCACCCACCACTTTAATAGGCATGGACAAAATATCTTGAGTGCTTTCGATTAACCCTGGCAACTTAACCGCAAACCGGCCTGCGCCGGTATCTAGGTTGCCAGCGGCCACTAATTGATTGTTATTGTTAATGAGATTGAAGAGGGTGGCTTGATCAATGTTGTAGCTATCCAGTTTTGCTGGATCAATAATGATTTCCGCGACTTCTTCTCGGTCCCCTTGGATTTTCGCTTCTAGTACGCCGGTGAGTGTTTCTAACTTATCTCTTAAATCTTTGGCGATGGTAAAAAGCACGCGCTCATCCACATTGCCTGCTAATCCCACCACCATAACGGGAAATAACGATAAGTTGATTTCCATTACCTTGGGCTCATCTGTGGCTTGCGGTAATTCCCCTTTGGCGGCATCCACGGCTTCGCGTACATCTACTAGGGCTTCGTCGATGTCCACATCACTGTAGAATTCTAATTGAATGGAAAGGTGACCTTCGGTGGCGGTAGAGACAATTTCCTTTAAGCCATCTAAGGATTTCAACTCTTTATACATGGGTTGATACAAAAGACGGTCTGCGTCTTCAGGGCTAATGCCTTCGTGATTAATAGACACGTAAACATTGGGGATTTGAACGTCAGGAAAACTTTCTTTTGGAATGGTAATAAAAGAAACGGCACCTACGATCATGGCCAAGGAGAAAAGTAATACAACGGTTCTGATGCGACTCAGGGCAGCGTTAATCAATGCATTCATGATTAATTAGCCTCGCTGGTTTGTACACTTTCTGCGGTTGCTTGTTTGGCCATGCCTTCTGTCACCACAGGTGTCTTAAACACGGGGTTTACTTTTTCGCCAGCGCTCACAAAGCTTTGGCCCACCACAATTAAATCCACGGGATTGGGTAAGCCAGACACCCAAACCCCTTGGGTTTCGGCTTTCACTAATTGCACGGGAGCAAATTCCACTTCTTGATTGGCGTTTACCAGTTTTGCACCCAGTACACCGTTTTCATTTAATGACAGCAGGGCGGGGGAAATGAATACACCGTCTGTGGCTGTTAGCGGAATAGCAATATTGGCGGTCACACCATCCGCTTGGCGTTCGCTAGGATTGGGGATTTCAAGTTCCACTGCAAACGTGCGTGATGCTTTATTTGCTGTGCTGGAAACATAACGAATCCGGCCCTCCAGCTGTTTGCCTTCTAGGGTGCTGCCAAACGCTTTTAAGCCAGGCTTAATAAGGTGTAAATCTTTTTCTGCGGCAAAACTTTTGATGATGAATGGGTTAAAGTCCATGACTTCAATGATGGGATCGCCACTGCGCAAATAGCTGCCCACTTCCACTTGGCGGTTTTCTAGAATGCCACTGAACGGCGCGCGAATTTTTGTGGCGGCTAGCTCAATGCTAAGTAATTCCAGTTGCGCTTTGGCGGCTTCTAATTCTGCTTCGCTGGCGGCGAGACGAGTTTCGTTTTGCAGGCCTTTGCCAATAAGCGAGCGGTTCGCTTTGTGCTCTAATGTCTTTTGTTTGACCACGGCTTTGGCTTGGTTGACCTGTTGGGCTTTGCCTTTGGGGTCGATTTCAAGAATGAGCTGGCCTTTTTTAACAAAATCACCTTCACGGGCGTGAATGGCGGTGACCTTACCAGATATTTCGCTGCTAATTAAAACATGGCTCGACGGGGCAGTTTCACCGTGGATGACTAATTCCGGCGTAATGGTTTTGGCATGAAAGCGTTCTACTTGCACGCTAAATAAGGTGTCGATTTCGCTTTTAACTGGCGCCTCTATAACTACTTTTTCGTCTGAAGAGAACACACCGCTGAGCATCCATAACGTGATTGCGGCAAAGGAGCCAATGGCAATGGCGGGACCTTTTTGAAGCTTCATGTACATTAGTCCTAAATGTGAGATACGTCGTAATTTTTATTAGCGGAACAGAATATAGGAGTTTCTGGGACCGCGGAAATATAAAAGTGTTCTGAATTAGGAACAATACTCTAATGTGGCCGAATTGCACCCTCGTTTCAGAGTCTCGCGTTTTGCCGTACAATGCCGCGTTTTCTCTCTCCTTGGATTTTCATATATGGCTGTCGTTATTCTGGATAACGTGGGTTTGCATTACGGTGAGCAGGTTCTACTTGATGGGGTGAATTTAACCATCAATGAACGTGATCGCTTATGTCTGGTAGGCCGAAACGGAGCGGGTAAGTCTTCTTTGATGCGCCTGCTATTGGGGCAGAACCTACCGGACTCCGGTGTGGTACGTGTGGCAGATGGCTGCACCCTAGCGGAATTACCGCAAAGCCTGCCTGCGGCGGATGACCGCAACGTGATGGATGTGGTGCTCAGTGGTAAAGCTGAACTGGGTCAGGTTCTCCATGATTATCATGAGCTGAGCATGACAGCCAGCACAGATAGCGACATGAAACGCTTGGAGCAACTGCAGAATCAGATTGAAGCTCAAGATGGCTGGCTGTTGCAGCAAAAAGCCGATGCCATCGTAGAAAAGTTGAACCTGCCTAAAGAAAAAACCATGGCTGAGTTGTCTGGTGGGTGGCGTCGTCGCGTGATGTTGGGTCGCGCCTTATTAAGTGAGCCGGACTTGTTGTTACTAGACGAGCCAACCAACCATTTGGATATTCCAGCCATTGAATGGCTAGAAGAGCAATTGGCGGATTTCCCGGGTGCCGTGTTGTTTGTTACCCACGACCGTGCGTTTATGGAAAAGGTCGCCAAACAAGTGTTGGATTTAGATCGAGGCAGTATTTATCGCTACGATGGTAGTGATTATGAAGGCTTGGTGGAATGGCGTGAAAAACGCATAGAGGATGAAGAAAAAGAAAACGCATTGTTTGATAAGCGCTTGGCCGAAGAAGAAAAGTGGATTCGCCAAGGCATTAAGGCACGACGCACGCGTAATGAAGGTCGTGTACGTGCATTAAAAGCCATGCGCAACGAACGCAGTGCGCGGGTAGATCGACAAGGCAAAGCGGATTTCACCATGGATGCCTCCGATAAGTCGGGCAAAATTGTGATTGATGCGCGCAATGTCAGCTACGGCTTTGAAGGTAAAACCCTCATTAATGACTTCACCAGTTTGATTCAACGGGGTGATCGCATCGGTTTACTGGGTGTGAATGGTTGCGGTAAGAGTACCTTGTTGCGTTTGTTGTTAGATCAATTACAACCGCAAACCGGTTCGATTAAACAAGGTACGAAACTGGAAATCGCCTACTTTGATCAATTGCGTGCAGAATTGGATTTAGAGAAAAACGTGGTGGACAATCTAGCGGAAGGTCGTGAATTTATTGATACGGCAACCGGTTCTCGTCATATTTTAAGTTATCTTAGTGATTTCTTGTTTACGCCTCAGCGTGCACGTACTCCGGTTAAAGCATTGTCCGGTGGTGAAACCAGTCGTGTGATGCTGGCTAAATTATTCAGTAAGCCGTCAAATATGTTGGTACTGGATGAACCTACCAACGATCTTGATGTTGAAACCCTAGAAATGCTGGAAAACCGTTTAATGGAATACCCTGGCACCTTGCTGGTGGTGAGCCATGACCGCTCGTTCTTAGATAATGTGGTGACGTCACTTTATGCATTTGATGGTAACGGTGAAATTTCTGAGCACGTAGGTGGTTACAGTGAATGGTATGCCCGTGGGAACCGCCTAAAAGACGAAGATGTGTCGGTGCGTCAACAGGCCAAACAAGCAGCGCAGGCTAAAAAAGAATCCGTAATTGAGCCAAAAGCCAAGCCCAGTAAGAAACTAAGTTATAAATTACAGCTTGAATTAGACGGTTTACCTGAAGTTATTGAAACCTTAGAGGCTCAAGTGGAAGCGTTAACCGCCGAAACCTCTGCCAGTGATTTTTATGTGAAAGACACAGACTACGTGACACAAACTCTCGCTAAGCTTGAGCAAACTCAAGCTCAATTAGACGAAAAGGTTGAGCGCTGGATGGAGTTGGAAGCCATGAAGGAAGGGGATGCATAGCATGGGTGTTTGGTTTGCAATGGCCATCGTTATGTTGATGGTGGTAGGCAGTGTGGTGTGGATTCGTCCAAGCCCTAGGGATCAAAAACTGGCTAAGTGGCGTCGTGATGCCATCGTGGCTGGCATTAAGGTGAGAATGCAGACGTTAAAAGCGGAGCCTAAAAACAGCGGTATTCGTGATGATGTCAGTGGTGTGACCTATGAATGGTTTAATCCGCAACCAAATAAGAAAGATACGTCTAACTGGGCAGTGGTGAAAACCCAAGGTTGGTTGACGGAGCATTTACCAGAAGGGTGGAGCTGGTATGCCGAGATGCCGACTCAAGCGAATATAGAGAAAATCATTGAAATCATAGAAGCGGCGCCTTATGAGATAAACGCACTAGAAAGAACCCCAGTTTCATGCCGTATCATTTGGGATGAGAATGGGGCTCAATTCGATGCTCAGGTTTTAAAATCTTACCTACAAAAACTTCAGGCTATTTTTTAGCCTGAAGTTTTTGGCTATAAAATTCTTCGATGGTTTCAAGATCGCTGGTGATGCGATCACCATAACTGCTAACGATGAACGGCACGGCGTTCTCGTTGTAGTTGGCGATGGATTTAGCAATAAATTCCCATTTAACTTCTACTTGATCCACCAGTTTGTAGATACGACGCTCACTGGTGCCTTCGGTTTTTAGTTTTTGCAAAAGAGCAGAGAACTTCTTGCCTTGGTTGTCCATGCCACCTTCATTGATGGTGATCACGTTAACCTGACCCAAACTGGAGGTGCTGCGAGCTGCATATTCGGCGGTAACGGTCTGAATAATAATGCCCATGTCACGCGTGTATTGCGTGAACTCGGATAACTTGATGCCACTTTCGCTGATCAAAGCATCGTAAACTGCACCCAAGCTGTCGCTTAATGCAACCGCTTCATTACTTAGATCAGACACAAGGCGCGCATTGGCATAGCCTTGAGTTAGAAAATCAGCGCGATTGGTTTCCAAAAGCTGCTTATAGCTTTGCCATTTGGTGATGGCGGTGGCTAGGGTAGAGAGTTTCGCAGAAGGCGCTGCGCTATCTGTGATTTTTGAAAGACGGTGTTCGAACTGCTTAACATTGGACTCAATCTCACGGTTATAGCGAGAATCGCCTTCTAGGCCACTGAACATGTAGTAGTCGCTTAGAATCGCGTAAGCCAGTGTGCGCATTTCATAGATGTTTTTTAGGGTTTCTGGGGTGTCTGCGTTGGCGCTAGCTGGGTTGGCTGCCAGCATAAGACTTAGCACCATTGAGCTGCACACCAATTTCAGGGTTCTTGTTATCATTTTATTTCCTGAGGGCATCATTATTATTTTTGTGACAGTTTCCTTAATTCTGGCCATAAGTCAAAGGGGAGTTTGGCCTTATATTGCTTTTGTTTATAAACAATGTCTGCTAATTCCATTTATCTACCAACTTTCCCCTTAAAAAACTGGGTCAGTGGCATTATCTCAGCACTTTTAGCGGGTATCGTCTATGGTCATATATGCCAATGCGCGCCCGTTCGTTAATTTGGATTGATTGAAAACTAAACGATTTAAGAGGGAATTCAGGTAAAAAACACGGAAATGGTTGACTTTTATGGCCAGATTTACGAAGGTTCCGCTACCAAATTCAAACGGGCGTATGAATTAGGTTAGTTGGGTGTTTTTTAACCAAATGCCCGTAACGTAGCAGATTTGTTATTTAAGGCACTTGCCAAGCCTCGGGTTTGCCAAGTTCTTTTTCAAACAAGGCTGTGTTCACTCAGCTAAATAATAGCGTGGAGATGTGTTGATGATTTACGAAGGTAAAGCCATCACGGTTAAGCTACTCGAAGACGGCATTGCCGAATTAAACTTCGATTTACAAGGTGAATCTGTAAACAAGTTTGACCGTGTTACTTTGGAAGACCTAAAGGCTTCCGTAGAAGCACTTAAAGGCAACAGCGACGTTAAAGGTCTTATCGTTACTTCTGGTAAAGACTGTTTCATCGTTGGTGCGGATATCACTGAATTCGGTGATAACTTCAAACAAGAAGATGAAGTGATCGTTAAATGGATCCTTGAAGCCAATGAAATCTTCAATGATGTTGAAGACCTACCTTTCCCAACAGTAACTGCTATCAACGGCATTGCTCTAGGTGGTGGTTTTGAAATGTGTTTGGCAACTGACTTCCGTGTAATGTCAGAAAAAGCCAAAGTTGGCCTACCTGAAGTTAAACTAGGTATCTACCCAGGTTTCGGTGGTACTGTTCGTCTTCCTCGCGTAATCGGTGCGGACAATGCGATCGAATGGATCTGCATGGGTGCTGAAAACCGTGCGGATAAAGCACTTAAGTTTGGTGCGGTTGACGCGGTTGTTAAGCCAGAAGCATTAAAAGAACAAGCGATTGCTATGTTGAAGGATGCCATTGCTGGCAACCTAAACTGGGAAGCTAAGCGTGCAGAGAAAACCTCTAAGCTTAAGCTAAACCCAATGGAGCAAATGATGGTTTTCGAAACTGCTAAAGGTTTCGTTGCTGGTCAAACTAAGGGTCAATACCCAGCTCCTGTTGAAGCAATCAAAACCATGCAAAAAGCGGCTAACTTTGGTCGTGATAAAGCTCTTGAAGTGGAAGCGAAAGGTTTCGCTAAGTTGGCTAAGACAACTGAATCTCAAGCGCTTATTGGTTTATTCAACAATGATCAATTGTTGAAGAAAAAAGCAAAAGAATACGACAAGATCGCTAAGCCGACTAAAAAGGCTGCGGTATTGGGTGCGGGTATCATGGGTGGCGGTATCGCTTTCCAATCTGCACTTAAAGGCACTCCAATCCTAATGAAAGACATCGCGGAAGCGGGTATTGAATTAGGTCTAACTGAAGCAAACAAACTTCTTTCTAAGCGTGTTGAGCGTAAGAAAATGAAGCCGCTTCAAATGGGTGAAGCTCTTAACCGTATCCGTCCAACTCTATCTTACGCTGAATTCGGCGATGTAGACGTGGTTGTTGAAGCGGTAGTTGAAAACCCTAAAGTTAAGAAAATGGTTCTTGCTGAACTAGAAGATAACGTGAAAGAAGATTGTATCGTAACTTCTAACACGTCTACGATTTCTATCGACTTGCTAGCAGCTGACCTTAAGCGTCCTGAAAACTTCCTAGGTATGCACTTCTTCAACCCAGTGCACATGATGCCACTAGTTGAAGTTATCCGTGGTGCGAAAACGTCTGAAGAAGCTGTTGCTACGACTGTTGCTTACGCTAAGCAAATGGGTAAAACCCCAATCGTTGTTAACGATTGCCCAGGCTTCCTTGTTAACCGCGTATTGTTCCCTTACTTCGGTGGTTTCGCTGCTCTACTACGTGACGGTGCTGATTTCCGTCAAGTGGACAAAGTAATGGAAAAATTCGGTTTCCCAATGGGTCCTGCTTACCTAATGGACGTTGTGGGTATCGATACTGGTAAACACGCTAACGACGTTATGGCTGAAGGTTTCCCTGAGCGTATGAAGGCTGACTTTAAGTCTGCTATGGA
>JBFEWA010000130.1:0-7818 GCA_041546605.1 Bermanella sp. | reverse complement strand
TACCCATTGATGCAGTGCCCGACATCACCAATGTACAGGTGCAAATCAACACCCAAGCACCAGGCTATTCCCCATTCGAAGTGGAACAACGCATTACCTTTAACGTGGAAACTGCGTTTGCTGGTTTGCCTAATTTATCTTACAGCCGCTCACTCTCACGTTACGGTTTATCCCAAGTGACCTTGGTATTTGAAGAAGGCACGGATATTTACTTTGCCCGTAATTTGATTGATCAACGCTTAAGCTCGGTGAATCAACAATTACCTGCCGGTATCGAAGCCACCATGGGCCCCATTGCCACAGGTTTGGGTGAGATTTTTATGTATAGCATCCAAGCCAAAAGCGGTGCATTACAAAAAAATGGCGAGCCTTACGACATTATCGCACTAAGGGAAATACAAGACTGGATCATTAAACCGCAACTGGCATTGGTAAAAGGCATCATCGAGGTCAACACCATTGGCGGTTACGAAAAACAATATCACGTAACCCCTTGGCCTGAAAAAATGTTGGCCTTTAACGTGAGTCTCTCGGATATTCAAACTGCATTACAGCGTAACAATCAAAACCAAGGAGCGGGTTTTATTGAAACCAATGGCCAGCAATTATTAGTACGCATTCCCGGGCAACTCCAAAACATACAAGACATTGCTAATGTGGTGATTAAAACCCTAGATGCCAGTCCTGTATTCATTAAAGACGTGGCCGATGTGTCTATCGGTAAAGAGCTGCGCAGTGGTGCTGCCACACAAGATGGCAAAGAAACTGTCATTGCCACCGCCATGATGTTAGCCGGTGAAAACTCTCGCCAAGTGGCCATCAATGCCACACAAAAGCTCACCCAAATTCAAAAAAGCTTACCAGAGGGGATCGAGCTCAACGTGGTGTATAACCGCACCACTCTCGTGGATAAAGCCATCACCACCGTGCAAAAAAACCTATTAGAAGGTGCGCTATTGGTGATCGTCGTATTGTTTTTATTACTGGGAAATATTCGCGCAGCATTAATCACGGCGGCAGTTATCCCACTTGCCATGCTTGGCACCATAACCGGCATGGTGCGCACTGGCGTGTCGGCAAACCTTATGAGTTTAGGCGCATTGGATTTTGGTTTGATTGTTGATGGTGCGGTTATCATTGTGGAAAACGCCACACGCCGTTTAGCGCAGGCACAAAAAGGCAAGCTCACCTTAAATAAAAAAGAGCGTTTACACCTTGTGTTTGAAGCCACTAACGAAGTCATTCGTCCCAGCTTGTTTGGGGTACTCATCATCACACTTGTTTATATCCCACTGTTTTCGTTAAGTGGCGTGGAAGGCAAAATGTTTCACCCCATGGCCGCCACCGTAGTCATGGCATTGCTCACTGCATTATTTTTATCGTTAACCCTGGTACCTGCCATGGTTGCCCTCTTTATGACTGGGCCCATCTCTGAAAAAGAAAATAAAGCCATGGTGAAAACCCAAAGCCTATATGAACGCGGTTTATCGTGGGCCATGTCTGCACCTAAAACCGTTATGGGATTTGCCAGTGTATTAGTAATCGGCTGTGTGTATTTAGCCAGTACATTGGGCTCGGAATTTATTCCACAGCTAAAAGAAGGGGATATTGCACTGCACGCCATGCGCACACCAGGAACCGGTTTAGAGCAAGCGGTCACCATGCAAACCCAACTGGAAAAAGAAATACTTAAAATTGCCGAAGTGAAAACCGTGTTCTCAAAAATTGGCACCGCAGAAGTGGCTACCGACCCTATGCCACCCAATGTGGCCGATACCTTTATCATGCTAAAACCACAACACCAATGGCCTAATCCCAATCTGACGCAACAAGATGTGAGTGAAAAGATTGAACAAGCGGTGGCACACTTGCCAGGAAATAACTATGAATTCACCCAACCCATTCAAATGCGCTTTAACGAATTAATCTCAGGTGTGCGTGCGGATCTTGCGGTGAAAATTTATGGGGATGATTTGGACGTACTACTCGCTCAAGCACAAGCGGTTTTAACTCAGTTACAAGCCATTCCCGGAGCAGCGGATGCGCGTATTGAACAAGTAACCGGCTTACCCATGCTCAGCATCGTACCGGATAAAATCGCACTGGCTCAGTACGGTTTGACTTTAGAGGACTTACAACAAACCTTGACCGCAGCCATTGCGGGTGAATCCTCAGGTTTAATATTTGAAGGTGATCGGCGCTTTCATATTGTAGTGCGCTTACCAGAACAGTTACGTAACAACATACAGGAGCTGAATAAACTCCCCATTGCATTAAGTGCAACTCATAACAACACAGATTATGTCCCCCTTAATGAAGTAGCAGAAATTGTATTAGCACCGCAACCTAATCAAATCAGCCGTGAGCAAGGTAAACGTCGCATCATTGTCAGCAGCAATATACGTGGCGAAGACCTGGGCAGCTTTGTGAATAATGCACAGCAATCCATCGAAAACAATGTGCAACTGCCATCTGGCTATTGGTTAGAATTTGCAGGCACCTATGAACAACTGCAATCCGCCAGCCAACGTTTAAGCATTGTGGTGCCGCTCACGTTAGCGGTGATTTTATTATTACTGGTGATGACGTTTAGCTCATTAAAAGATGCTTTGATTATTTTCAGCGCGGTACCGTTTGCGCTAACCGGTGGTGTACTGTCACTTTGGTTAACCGGCATGCCGTTATCCATATCTGCATCGGTCGGTTTTATCGCCTTAAGCGGCATCGCGGTCTTAAATGGTTTGGTCATGCTGTCGTTTATTCGCCAGCGCTTTTTAGAATTTGGTGATCTTTACCAAGCCATCATACAAGGGGCCGTGATTCGTTTACGTCCTGTACTCATGACAGCGCTAGTAGCCAGCTTAGGTTTTGTACCCATGGCACTCAACACAGGCACAGGGGCAGAAGTTCAGAGACCACTGGCTACCGTAGTAATCGGTGGAATCCTGTCTTCTACGATATTAACCTTATTTGTGTTGCCCATTTTGTATGGCTGGGTACACGCTAAGAAAAAATAACCTCCACAAATAAAAAAGCCGAGCATTGCTCGGCTTTTTAGTAAAAGCTTCTCTGTTTATTCGCTACACTAAATACATTCATGTGAATTAAGGCCATCCCATGCTCACCAATGCCCTCATCTATCTATTTGCCGCTGTGATTTCTGTGCCCATTGCAAAGCGTTTAGGCTTGGGTTCGGTATTGGGCTACCTTATTGCGGGTGTGTTGATTGGGCCATTTGTGTTTCATCTTGTGGGGGATCAAACCGACGTCATGCACTTTGCAGAATTTGGTGTAGTGATGATGTTGTTCTTGGTGGGTTTAGAATTACGCCCGTCGCGCTTATGGCAAATGCGTCGACCTATTTTAGGCTTGGGCGGCTTACAAGTGCTCATCACCGCCTTGGTGATCTGGGGATTGGTTGCCGGATTGAGCGATTACCCTTGGCAGGTGAGCTTGGCCATTGGCTTAACCTTAGCATTATCCTCTACCGCCATTGTGTTGCAGTCATTAACCGAACGGGGTTTATTAAAAACCCAAGCCGGTGCCAATAGTTTTTCGGTTTTGTTATTTCAAGATATCGCCGTTATCCCCATCTTGGCGTTATTACCCTTATTGGCCATTGGTGAAATCAGCCAAGAAGCCACTGGCCACGGCAATTTGATTGGACACTTGCCAAACTGGGTACAGGTGATGATTTCCACCGGCACCATAGTGGCCATTATTTTAGGAGGCAAATATCTAGCGGCCCCTTTCTTTCGCTTTATTGCTGAAACTCGCTTGCGTGAAATCTTCACGGCCTTTGCGTTATTCATTGTCGTGGCTATTACTGTGCTCATGCAGGCCATTGGTTTATCCCCGGCACTAGGCTCATTTTTAGCGGGCGTGGTATTGGCGGATAACGAATTCCGTCACGAACTAGAGGTAGATATCGAACCCTTCAAGGGCTTATTGCTGGGCTTATTTTTTATTACCGTGGGCGCCAGTATCGACTTTCAATTGCTGTTTGATCAGCCCGTGTTTATTGGCTTATCCGTTATAGGGCTGATTTTGGTAAAACTGCTGGTACTGGCTGTCATCGCTCGTATATCCAGCATGAGTAAATCCCAAGGCATTTTATTCACGCTAGCATTGGCCCAGGGGGGCGAATTTGCGTTTGTACTGGCCAGCAGCGCCCGCCAGTTTGCTGTGTTCGATGATGCCTTGGTCAATCTACTCACCGTAGTCGTGGCCCTTTCTATGTTGGTATCCCCGTTATTATTAGTGGCTTATGAGGTGTATTTTTCTCGTAAGGGCCAGCAGGCTCTGCCCGAACAAGACAGCGACATTGAAAGCACCGAGCATGTGATCCTCGCGGGATACGGGCGCTTTGGTCAAATCATCGGACGTTTACTTATTGCCCAGGGCTTTAAGCTCACTATTTTGGATCACAGCCCGGGTCAGGTGGATTTGGTGCGTCGCTTTGGCAATAAGGTGTACTACGGTGATGCGGCCCGCCGTGACTTGTTAGAAGCCGCTGGCGCCCATGAAGCCAAGATGCTCATCATTGCCGTGGACGAGCCAGATAAAGCCATGGACATCATTCACACCGCCCAAAAGCACTTCCCCCACTTGAAATTACTGGCCCGCGCCATCGATCGTCGCCACGCCTATGAGTTAATCCAAGCCAAGATCGACGGCATGCGCCGCGAGACCTTTGATTCTGCTCTACACTTGGGTGTGGATGCGTTAAAGCTATTGGGTATCAGCGACGAAGACGCCAAACATGCAGGAGCCATGTTCGAAGAACATGACGAAGAAGTCTTGCACAAACTGGCGGAAGTCTGGGGGGATGATCAGCGTTACGGCATGGCCGTACAAAAAGGCCTACAAGAGTTAAAACAAGTGCTACAAAACGAAGCCAACGAACGCCAGAGCAAAAAGGAATAGGTAATCTGAGGGTTTATTCGGGTTTGATTCGGTAAAAAATTCAAAAATCAATACCCACTAGACCTAATAGCCAGCACAAAAAATCTACACCAGAATGGAGCTATCCAGCCTTAATCCATTCTAACGATAATAAAGGTCGAGCATGACAGCACAAAGATGTCCGGCGTACTACAGCGCTACCGTAAAGCAAGACAGTGATTACCCAGAACTCGAAGGGGATGTGCGCGTTGATGTGGCCATCGTGGGCGGTGGATTCACAGGTATCAACACCGCATTAGAATTAGCCGAGCGCGGCTTAAAAGTAGCGGTTATCGAAGCCAAAAAAGTCGCTTGGGGTGCCACGGGACGTAACGGCGGGCAAGTAACAGGTAGCTTGTCCGGCGATGAAGCCATGCGCAAACAAATGCGCAAAACCCTTGGCAGCGATGTGGATGATTTCATCTGGCATCTACGTTGGCACGGCCATGACATCATCAAAAATCGTATTGAAAAGTACGGCATCGACTGTGATTTAAAATTCGGTCACCTGCATACTGCGTATAAAGCCAGCCACCTTCCAGAATTACGTGCTAACTATCAAGAATGCCTCGACCATGGCATGGAAGAATATGTGGAATTTGTAGAGCGCGATCGCGTGGGTGAATTCTTAGAAACCGACATTTATCACGGCGGTATCTACAACAAAAAGAACATGCACCTGCACAGTTTGAATTTGTGTTTGGGTGAAGCCCGCGCGGCGGAATCTTTAGGCACATTGATTTTTGAAAACAGCGAAGTCATCGACATTGACCACGGTGATAACAAAGCAGGCAAGCCTGCCAAAGTATTCACCAAAAAAGGCAGCGTTACCGCTAATACCGTATTGCTTGCCGGTAACGCCTATCACAGATTAGAGCGCCTAAAAATGAGCGGTAAAATCTTTCCCGCCGCCGGCGGTTTGATTGTGACCGAACCTCTAGGCGATGAAGTAGCCAATCAAATCAACCCGAAAGATGTGGCCGTATATGATTGCCGCTTTGTGTTGGATTACTACCGCTTAACCGCCGACAAGCGTTTATTGTTTGGTGGTGGTGCTAACTATTCTGGCCGCGAGAGCCGCGACATCGACGCAGAATTACGCCCAGCATTAGAAAAAACCTTCCCGCGTTTAAAAGGCGTGAAAGTGGACTTCCAATGGTCCGGCATGATGGGCATTGTGATTAACCGTATCCCGCAATTGGGTAAATTGTCCGATAACGTATTCTACGCGCAAGGCTATTCAGGTCACGGTATTGCACTGACACACATTGTGAGTGAAATCATGGCCAACGCCATTACTGGTCAAATGAAAGACTTTGACACCTTTGCCAACTGTAAGCACATCCGCTTACCGGGCAGCGAATGGATTGGCAACCAATTCCTCGCGTTAGGCATGTGGTACTACCTATTACTAGAAAAACTGCGTTAATCATTTACGAGTAACGTTTAATAAAAGGTGGGCTTGCCCGCCTTTTTTATTGCCTATGTTTTACTTAACACCTTAATCTATAAACATTTTTCGCATTGATAGTTTTTCTCAGCCCCTTCACTCCCATAGGACAAAGTCCGTGAATGGGAGTCCAAATCAGCATTTTTTCTAATTGAAACTAGGCTTCTTTCTTTTATCTTTTGTTTATTTCAATCGATATCTGAAATGCAACCCTGTACTTATATATTAGCAAGCAAGCCAAATGGCACCCTATACATAGGTGTCACTAGCAATCTCATACAACGCATTTATCAACATAAAAACAGCCAAGTTAAAGGTTTCACACAAAAATATGGTGTTCACCTATTAGTGTACTTTGAATTTCATGATGATATGTATGCCGCCATTACTCGAGAAAAACAGCTTAAAAAATGGAATCGACAATGGAAAATAAACCTGATTCAACAGAGCAATCCTCAGTGGAATGATCTCTGGAATAACATTATTAGCTAATATCGAATTTTTATCGTAAATAAACACCTCCGTCACTCCCATAGGACGAAGTCCGTGGATGGGAGTCCACATAATAAGGGACAGCCTCTGGATTCCCGCATTGGCTACGCCTCTCTTCGAGTCACGGGAAAGACAATTGAATAATCCCTTGGAATGTTTGACCTCACCCAAAAACTTAGTAATAGTCATCACATAAAACAGGAAGTGGTTTGTCTATGCCAAGTTTTCAGCACAACAATGTCACCTTTCATTATGCAGAAATGGGGAGCGGTGAACCCATTATCGCCCTGCACGGCTTGGCACAACACAGTGCTTACTGGATGCAAACCGGCGTAGCCGAAAAACTCAGTGAAGGTTATCGAGTCATTGCATTAGATATTCGCGGGCACGGCCTCACACAGATTGATGGCGAACCCAAGGGTTACAACATCGACACCTGCATTGAAGATGTGAACGCCTTAGCCGAACACCTAAATCTGACCCAGTTTCATTTAATGGGCCACAGTACCGGTGGCATGATCGCTGTGCACTACGCCATGAAGTACGCTAACCAAGCAAATGATGCCGCTCACAATCGACTGCTTTCACTGATTTTATGCAACACCAGCTCATCCACGCAATTTAGTAACCTGCCAGACACCGCTAACAAAGTGGCCATCAACATGCTGGCGGGCAGTTTTGAAAACTTTAGCTGGCCCATGATCATCCAAGGCTTAAAAATGAATTCTGGGCCTCTGTTCGCAGGCATCGCCGCGGCAGACAATAGAGATGAATTATTTGAACAAGCCCTGCATTTAATGGAGTCGGGCAATGGCAAATCCATCGGCGCGTTTGTGCGCAGTTTTTATAATGACAGCGATCCACGCATTGAAGGCCTGAAACAAATCGTTTGTCCTACCTTGGTCATAACCGCAGAGCTTGATCACATATTT
>JBFEWA010000462.1:0-2022 GCA_041546605.1 Bermanella sp. | reverse complement strand
TTAATGACCACACAAGAGTACGAGCTTTTATGTGGCAGGAAATGGCTTATCCGCGGCCTAAAAACGCAAAAACCGCGGAAAGGCCGCGGTTTTTGAAATCAGAAATACACTATTTAATTCATCTCAAAAACACACGGCAAAAGGCGCGTCGTAACCACTGGCAGACGCGCATTGCAGGAATGTTCATGAGAATCGAAATATTTTGCATGAACGAACTATAGTGATTCAAGGCGCACCAAGCAAGTGCCTAAGAGTTTGAACAGAGTGCCACTTAATTTTTCTAGCGACTAATTCACAACTTCGGGTTTTCCATACTCAAGTATTACTCTAAACTATAAGGCGAACACCTATCTATGCCATTACGCTCTTACGCTCAAGTGGGGAATCTGTTGGTATCCGCTATCCTTAGAGTATGGCTATCTTTAATTGAAGGGACCAATCGATGACAAAAATGAATCACAAACTTCTTCTTGGGGCTGCAATTACCTTTGCTTCATTGCAGCAAGTCAATGCAGTACCGTTTTCGCCACCGGATGCTCGCGCCATGGGTATGGGCGGAACCGGTGTTTCCTCAGCGGAAGTGGCCAGCACCGTGCAATACAACCCAGCTCTGTTAGCAACGACCCGAGATGACGATCATTTTGGCTTGAAGATTCCGCAATTCGCGATCTCTGTGGCGGATGACAATGGCTTCATCGATGAAGCAGAAGATTTTGATGAAGAAAGTGAATTAGCACCAGGCACTGGCAACACTAATATTGATCTGCTGGATAATCTCCTTGTTCAAGTAGCTGATACGCCAGGACAGGGCCTTCAGTTACTAGATGAAGCTATTTTGGAGTTAGAATCTGCTGTTACCACTGCCGATTACGATGCCGCTGAATTAAAACTCACCAACGCTGTTAACTTTCTAGATGGTAAGCTCTTCATTGCAGATACAAACCTACCAAACAACCCTGAACTGGTTTTATATTCTGGTGCCATAGCCGATGATTTAGATGACCTAAACAATAAAGCTTTACGTATCAATGGTGGTTTAAATGTCGCTGGTGCAGTACCTAGCAAAAAATTCTCCATGGCTGTGCATGCCGGTGGTCAAGTAACCTTCTCTGGTCGAGTGTTAGTCAGCGAAGATGATTCCAACATTTTAAGAAACTATTCAGCAGCCACAGCTGCATACTTACAAAGAGTGGCTGCACTTCAAACTGCTCTAGTGGCACTCAACATTGCAGATAACGCTACTGTTCAAGCCGTAGCTGATGCTCAAGATGCCGTAGACACCTTCAGCTACGGCACAGGTGCCGGTGAAGGTGGTACTGCAATCTTTGAAAATGGTGACCTGGTTGCCGGCGATGCAGACCTAAATTCCCAAATTCAAATGGTCGGTGTGGGTATTGGTGAAGTGGGTTTAACTGCTTCACGCATTTTCAACATTAAAGGTCATGACATTTCCTTTGGTATCACCCCTAAATTACAAAAAGTCACCATCTACGACTACACCCATGAATTAGATGGTAAAGATGAAAACGGTAACGATGTTGAATTCGACGCCGACAGTTTTACTGACAACAAAGAAGATTACAGCGCCTTTAACCTAGACCTTGGGGCTGCCTATCAATTCGGTAGTGAAAACCAATTCCAAGCGGGCTTAGTCATCAAGAACCTAATTGGTGATGAGTATGAAAGCGCTGAATACAAAGCAACCAATGGTACGGGTGGTGCAGTAGTTACAATGAGCCCAATGGTGCGTGCTGGTATCAGCCACCGTACTAGCTGGACCAAAGTGGCATTAGATTTGGATCTTACCGAAAACGATCCAGTGGCATTTGAAGACCCAACCCAATACGCCGCTATCGGTGCTGAGTTAAACGTATTCCGCATCGTACAACTGCGTGCCGGTTACCGTGCTAACTTAGCCGGTACCGACCAAGACGTTGTAACCGCAGGTATCGGTCTATCGCCTTTGGCGATTCACCTTGATTTAGGTGTCATGGCTAATGCCAGCGATCCAGAAAAAGAAGC
>JBFEWA010000418.1:0-2604 GCA_041546605.1 Bermanella sp. | reverse complement strand
TTACTATTGTCTGTTATCTCACAAGCTTGAATTGGATTTACCAACACCGTCCTGCGGATGTGCACTTGGCGCAAGAATTCTTTGTGTTTGTGGGTTTTGCCTTATCTTTGTGTGGCTTTTTACTGATGGGGACGGAGTTTAGTAATTTACGCAAATCCTTAGTGGCCCGTCATCGTGAGTTAAAGGGGGCCGTGTCTCGCATCGAAGAGCTGGCGGTTACCGATGAATTAACTGGGCTTTATAATCGGCGTTACCTAATGCAAATGTTGGCGCAACAACGGGCGTTGGCTAATCGCAGTCGCTATGGGTTTGTATTGTGTTATTTAGATTTAGATCACTTCAAAAAAGTGAATGACCAATACGGCCACCCGTTTGGCGATAAGGTACTAAAAGGCTTTGCCAGCCTCATGTCCTATTGTTTGCGTGAAGTGGATATCGGTGCTCGCCTCGGGGGCGAAGAATTTGTACTGGTGCTGGCGGATACCAAATTAGATGCGGCCCATGGTGTATGTCAGCGCATGGCGGATAAATGGCGAGAAATGCGCTTTCAAGAAGCTCCTGAATTGGTGTTGACCTTATCCGCCGGTATTACAGAATTCAAAGCCCCAGAATCCATAGAGCGCACGTTAGAGCGAGCTGATCAACTGCTGTATGAAGCGAAAAACAAAGGTCGCAATCACATCGAAGTGGAGCAGCAGGAGCTGCAAGTGCCGTTTGATTTCGAAGAAGACACACAACCTGCGTGATTCACCCTAAAAGTAACGCCTTAAGGCGATAAACCCGCTCAATTGCATCAAGCTAAATGCGTCGTGTTCCACAAATTCTGGCTCAAACTGGGTTTGCATGAGGTGTTCATAACGCACATGAAGACTCGGCACCACATACCAGTAGGGGCCAAGATAATAGCGATAGTGCCAGTCTAAGCGAAACCCCATTTGGTAAACCGTGCTTTCTGCTTTTGAAAGCTGCCTGTGCTGAATGGCGTCGTTGCTCAAGTCGCTGTCGAGTTTGGCCAGATACATCTGCCATTGAAAGTTCAAGCCTCGATCATCTTTAATGCGTCCCAAGGTAAAGCCAAAGCCCGAAAATACACCGTCAAATAAGCTGGCGTTGGTGCTGCTAATGCTGGCGTTCACCGGCGCGGACTCACTGGCGTAAAACAACCCTAGAGTGTTGATGGGGCCTTCGTCCTTTACGCTTTCATACCAGTAGATATGGCCCCGATGTAAATGCCGCTCAAACGCAATGGTATCCCCTGTGTTTAACCCTTGAACCGCCCCTGTTTCGCTGACATACACTTGATTGCTGCTGATTTCGGTGGTCATCGATTCATCTTGCCATTGGAATTGAAACCACACCCCTTGATGGGTATGAAACTGATACAAGGAAACATGGGTATCCACAGACAGGCGATTCGGACTTTGTTGTATTTCCAGCCGCGGGCCGCGGGCCATCCAACCAATGTCATGGCGCCGGTAGGTTTGCATGTTCAGCTCACCTAGGTAGGTGGTCTCTTGTAGGTTGGCGGAATCAGAGGTGAATTGATTTTGGCTGTCCAATAGGCCATTGGCGATACCCGTGTATTCACCCCAGCTTAGGGTGCTAAACAGTAATAGATATGGGAGAAAAAGGGCTCTTTGCATAGGTAAGTTATCGACCAGAACGGTAAAATATGCAATTTGGTTACATAAAATTACAAAACACCTGATAAATGAAACGGTATTGACAAGTCTTTGCAGCTATATTAGCCAAATCAGTTTTTGTCTAAGAGCTGATCATTGTGTGACTCCTTATTTGTATTTAGCGCCTTTTAGGCGCTTTTTTTTTGCTTTTTCTTTGTCTTCAGATGGCTTTATATCTGTACTAATGAAAATGCAGTGTTAAACTTGCGCGAAATTTTTTGGTAAGGGTTCTGGCATGACTGAAACTGCTGAACAACTGACGCAATCGACGCAAAAACGAATCTTAAGCTGGCTAGTATTATTGGCGGGTATCTACGCCATTCTACTGTCAGTGGGTATGGTAGGTTCTGGCTTTAAGTGGGCCTCAGGTGGATCAGAAGGGGCTAGAGAACTCTTCGCATTTGCCACCAATCCTTTCCTTGCTCTTCTTATCGGTACCTTAGCGACCGCGCTTGTTCAAAGTTCTAGTACAGTTACTTCTGTGGTGGTTGGCCTTGTGGCTGGCGGCTTACCCATTTCTATCGCTATTCCTATGGTAATGGGTGCCAACATTGGTACCACCATCACCAATACCCTGGTGAGCTTGGGCCATGTGCGTAAGAAATCTGAATTCCGCCGTGCATTTGCTGCGGCCACGGTGCATGACTTCTTCAACCTAATGTGTGTGGCGATCTTCTTGCCATTAGAAATCATCTTCGGCTTCCTAGAAAAAGCCAGTGCTTATTTGTCCAGCCACTTAATCGGTGCGGACTCCATGAGCATGAAGGGCTTTAACTTCATCAAACCCATCACCAAGCCTGTGATCAGCGAAGTGAAATCATTATTGGGTGTACTGCCTGAGAAGGCCGCCGCCATTACCTTGATTGTACTGGGTATCGTTTTAATCTTTGTATCCATTACGATCATTGGTCGCGTGTTGCGC
>JBFEWA010000016.1:0-18732 GCA_041546605.1 Bermanella sp. | reverse complement strand
GTAACGGACGGATTTTCATTTACGTATCTCCAAACGATTTTCAGTGTTAATGGCTGAATCAGCCAAATCTTTTATTATTTTGGCGGCGAAATGCCACCGATTTGAATTCGTGAACTTAAAATGGGGCCAACAAATAGAAATTCAACACCCAACTTAAAAAAATTTATTAATCTTCGCGGCGATACTGGCCTTCAATCACATCGCCAGAGCCTGTTGGCTTTTGGCCACGCACAGGGCCGCTCCCAACAATCAAGCCTTTCTTTAATAAAGCCGCCGCCATGGCGTGACGTACCGCGGGGATCAAGCCAATTAAGCCCAAGGTGTCGGTTACAAACCCGGGAAGCAGCAATAAGGCGCCACAGATAAACACCATCACCCCACTTATCACGGTTTGAGCTGGCATCTGCCCTTGGGCCACTTGCTCTCTTACTTGAGAAATAATGCGAAAGCCTTGGGTTTTAATCAGAAACACACCCAAGAACGCCGTACACAACGTCAAAAAAACTGCCCACATGGCGCCTATCTTTCCACCCACTTGGGCAAACATTGCCACTTCAATTAGGGGGAACAGCACTAAAACCGCTAAAAATCTCATAATTACTCTCTTTTTTTCTCAGGTAGCTTAATGGTGGTGCCTTTTTTGCTTTTCAAGGTAATCAGCAGAAATATTGACGCGGAGACACCATGCAAGAATTAATCGTCATTTTGGATACCAGCATCAAAGTGAGCCTCGGAGCCTTAATTGCCGCCATCTCTGGCTACTGGCTTTCCGGTATGCGCTCAAAACACAATCGTGCCCAACAGCGCCTAGACCACCAACGTGACCTATTAGAAGGTATTGCGCAACAGGCAGAGCAGGTTCATCACGTCTTTATGAAGTACTTTGAACTGATCAACGAATACATGAATGCCACCAAAAATCGCTATGACTGGCCACAAAGCCGCCGCAGCGAACTGTATTTGGTACTAGATGAGCTGGTTCATAGCTTCAATGAGCTGACTGCCGCGGAATCCAAGTTATTACTGCTCAATGAAAAAGCCTTGTATAAGAGCCTGCGCAAATTCCGCTCCAAGGTGATTTTTTTCCGCCGCCACTTCTATATTGATAAAAAGGATTTAAATGAGTCCGAAGCCCAAGAGCTTAAACGTGAGGTGAGCAAGTTACGTGAGCAATTCTTCGACGCCCTAAGTCATCGTTACGCGGAAGTGTAAATCCGAATTTCGTTTGTTGTGTGTAGACCGCTTGCCCCGAGTTCGCTCGGGGCTTTTTTATGTATAGGATGTACGGTATAGCGCGATGCCATGGAGACCCAATACACTCACTGCGTTCATGGGGCCAGCTTTGGCAAAGAGCGCATCTGGTCAGGATGTACGGGCCTGTGGTTGACTCTCCTTATTTGCCACTTATAATGCGGCCCATCTTAGGGGAGTAGCCTGCCAGTTTGACTGGCGATGCTGTCAACATACTTGAGCCCTCAATGGCTTATGGTGGCATCGTGTGACGAGACCCTCGCGCATTGGCAAGACCTGAGGTAAATAACAACCCCATTGGCGGGAGGTTGTTGTTTGCCTTTGGTTTGTATCCCGCCGGAGCCTTTTTATGGAATCCCTATTCACCTCCACATTGACTGTGGCCCTCGCTGAAATCGGCGATAAAACCCAACTGTTATCATTATTACTGGCAACCCGTTTTTCCAATAAGTGGGCCATCATCGCAGGCATCATAGTGGCCACGGTGATTAATCACGGCTTAAGTGCTTGGCTTGGCCAGCAATCCATTCAATGGCTCCATGATGAGTGGGTGCAGTGGGTGCTCTCTGGCAGCTTCATCGCCATCGGCTTATGGATTTTGATTCCCGATAAACTGGACGATGAGCCTAACCTCATGGCCAAATTTGGGCCTTTCCTCGCCACTTGTGTGTTGTTCTTCTTGGCGGAAATTGGGGACAAAACCCAAGTTGCTACCATTGTATTAGGGGCTCAATATCAAAGCCTGTTGTGGGTCACTTTGGGTACTACCCTAGGTATGCTGTTGGCCAATATTCCTGTGATCATGTTTGGTGAAAAGCTTATGCAGCGCCTGCCGTTAAATGCCACCCGCATCGTGGCCGCCGGGCTCTTTATCCTGCTGGGTATCATCACGGCCATTTGGCACTAACCGCCATTAGCGACATTCTGTTATTGGCGAGCCCTTAATAACCCGCTAAGGTGCTTGCCATTCAACCCATTTTCAAGGATGCGTAACATGAAGATAAAAGACAGCGTCATTGTGATTACTGGAGCCGCTCAAGGGCTGGGACAATCCATGGCCACCTATCTGGCCGCTAAAGGGGCTAAATTGGCTCTGATTGATTTAGACTCAGACAAACTGGCCCACACTCAATCCCTATGTGAAGAGGCAGGCAGCTCTCAAGCGGCCACGTATCTGTGCAATGTGGCAAAAGAAGATGACGTCTCTGAGGTATTCAGCCGTATCGCCCAAGAATTCGGGGCGTTGCACGGTTTGATCAATAACGCAGGCATTTTACGTGACGGACTATTGCTGAAGAAAAAAGACGGTGAGTTAAGCAAACTGCCCCTCTCCCACTGGCAAAGCGTCATTGATGTGAATCTCACTGGGGTGTTCTTGTGCGGACGCGAATTCGCTTATCAAGCAGCGCAATTAGGTCAACCGGGCTGCATCATTAACATTTCCAGCATTTCCCGCGCCGGCAACATGGGCCAAAGTAACTACAGTGCAGCCAAAGCGGGGGTGGCCTCATTAAGCGTGGTGTGGGCGAAAGAATTAGCCCAATTTGGCATTCGCTGTAACAGCATCGCCCCTGGGTTTATTCGCACCGATATGACCGCCAGCATCCGTGAAGATGTGTTAGCAAAAATGACCGCCATGATTCCAGCTAGACGCATGGGAGAAGCGGATGAAATCGCCCACAGTGTAGCGTTTCTGCTGGAAAACGATTACATGAATGGCCGTATTATTGAGTTGGATGGGGGGTTGCGCCTTTAAAAAATGCAAACTATCTCACATTTGCTGCATAACCCTAGATACCGTCTAGACTTATCTTCATAAAGGCAACGTTTTTGCTAATGGAGAGCATTTATGACCATGGGGTTACGCTACAAATTACTGGCCATCATTGGTGCTGGCATATTGGGTGTCGGCATAATAAGTGGCATTTCCTTTCTGTCACTTTCTCAAAAGGTCAGTCAGTTCGAAGATGTTCTAAACCAAGAAGTGGCGGTGGCGTTAACCGCTGATGCCATGGGCATTGAGTTTAAGACGCAAGTACAAGAATGGAAGAACGTCCTATTACGAGGCCATGACCAAGCTAGGCAGGACAAATACTGGGCCAGCTTTGAAAAACAACACAACAAGGTGCAAGCTCTGGGGAATAAAATTCTTACTATTAGCACCCATAAAGATGTAAGTGACTTAACCTCTGCGTTTTTAAAAGAACATGCTGGCTTGCTCAGTAAATACAAAATTGGACTGCAAGCCTTTATAGGCAGTAATTACAACCATATGGCGGGCGATAAGGCCGTATCCGGTATCGATCGAGCACCAACCAAACTCGCCAAAGAAATTACCGAGCTTGCCTACAATCAAGCACAGGAATACAGCGCAAGCACCGCCGACGCCGCCCACTCCACGGTTAACACGGGTGTCACTGTAATAATCATCGCCATGATTGCCATCTTTATTATTGCTAATGTTTTTATTAATAAATGGGTTACCCAGCCGGTTATCAAGGTAAAAGGTTACTTAGATCAATTGGCCAGTGGACAGTTGGATTTTCAAATATCTGATAAACAAAGCAGCGATGAATGCGGCGCCATGATGGTCGCCGTTTCACGCCTAAAAGATAATCTGAATGAAGGCACCAGCGCCATTAATGAATCCATTCAGCGCTTAAGCGACGGTGCTGATGCCTTACATAAGATTGCCAGCACCATCCAGCAAGGCACCCATGACCAGTATCAGCGTACCGACCAAATGGCCACCGCCATTACTGAGATGTCCGCAGCGTCGGCAGAAGTGGCCCGACACGCACAAGATGCAGCCGAAATCGCCAATAGTGTGGAAAAATCTGCCTCAACAGGGGTAGGTATCATGCGCCATGCCATTGCCACCATTAATGCCACCAGCGAACAAATCGCCAGCACCGCAGATGTGGTACGCAACTTAGAAATGGACACTAAAAATGTCGGCACCGTGTTAGATGTGATTAAAGGCATTGCCGAGCAAACGAACTTATTAGCTCTTAATGCCGCCATCGAGGCTGCTCGTGCCGGTGAGCAAGGCCGTGGCTTTGCGGTTGTCGCAGACGAAGTTCGCACCCTAGCACAGCGAACCCAAGAAAGTACCGCTGAAATTCACACCATTATTGAGAACGTACAAAACGGCGCTCAAAATGCGGTGACGTCTATTGAATCAGGACAAGCACGCACCGAAGAGAGTGTGACTCAGGTAAACCAAGCCGGTGACTCCATTGAACAAATCAGCCAAGATATTCAGCAAATTCTTGGCACCAATGAGCAAATCGCACAAGCGGCCAATGAGCAAAGCACTGTGGCGGATGACATTTCTCAAAACGTGAATGAAATTACCAGTATTGCTGAAGACAGCTCAAACCACGCCAAGCAAACACTAGAATTAAGCCAGCAATTAAAAGGCATGTCCGATACATTACGCATGCAAATTCGTAAGCTTAAAGCCTAACCACCCTCTATTCTCTCATCCATGGTCTGCTACACTGGCGACCATGGATGCTTCAGAAAAATACACCGCCATTATTCAGCAGGTTTACGCTATTCCTAAAGGAAAAGTGGCAAGCTATGGCGCCATTGCCAAACTAGCAGGGCTACCCGGTTATGCTCGCTATGTAGGACAGGTATTAAAGACGCTACCTGAAGATACTCAAGTACCTTGGCATCGCGTGCTTAACAGCCAAGGCAAGATCAGTTTTGCCCTTGGTAGTGATGCCTATGAAAGACAAGCTCAACGCTTGGCAGCAGAAGGCATAACGCTCATCAAAGGCAAGGTGACAAAAGCTTACTTTATGAATTAGCCGTCTGTTCTAGGCTCGATTGTTTATGGCTTTCTCTAATATCTAACGATCGCTTGGCTAACACCACTAACACCAAAATCGGCAAACCAATTAAGCCAGTGAATATAAAAAACCCGGGATAACCAATACTTTCCACAATACTGCCCGAATAACCAGCCAGCACTTTGGGAATTAATGTCATCAGAGAAGAGAAAATCGCGTATTGCATAGCGGTAAACTGAATGTTCACCAAGCTGGATAAAAACGCAACGAACGCCGCTGTCGCCACTCCTGCCACTAAATTATCCGCGGAAACCACTGCATATAAAACCAGCATATTTTTGCCGGAAAAATACAAGAATATAAACATCATATTGGTGACCACCACTAGCAGCGCGCTGATCCATAAAACCCGCATCACCCCTAGACGCATGACAAAGATACCGCCAACAAATCCACCCGCAATGGTCATGGCTAAACCAAAGAATTTCACTGCCTCGGCAATTTCAATCTTGGTGAACCCCATGTCTTGATAAAACAAGTTGCTCATGACTCCGAGCACAATATCACTGATGCGATACAGCCCAATTAACGCCAATAATATCCACGCGGTTTTTAAACCGTAATCATCAAAAAATTGTTTAACCGGAGAAACATAACTGTTGGCCAGCATATCTCGATTGGCAATGCCCAAATGAACCGTAATACGTCCCAGTACATACACCACAAACAAGCCACAGGCCAATCGTAGCAACTCAATTAAAAAACCAGATAGCGCTTTATTATGTAGCCATTGCGCCAAACTGGTTTTTAACTGCTGGGCAGTGTCCGCACTCAAATAAAAACACAGCACAAAACCTGATACACAAATCAAAAAGGCCCCTAACAAACCTAAATACTCATTGGCTGAGTGAGAAAACGACGACTCTCTTTTAATAGGCTCATCAATTAAAAACGTTGCCAACACGCCCACCAATCCAAATGCCGCCATAATAAAATAGGTAAACTGCCAGGCAGTATAATCATAGTGCTCACTGGTGGAGCCTAAGTAGCTGGCTAAATACAACGCACCGGCGCCGGTCACTATCATTCCTATACGATAGCCAGCAATATATGCAGAGCTCATCAAACCTTGTAAGTCCGCACTCACGGCTTCAATACGATACGCATCAATGGATATATCTTGTGTTGCCGCAGAAAAACCAAGCAACACAGCACCGATGGCCATCCAGGTAAGGTCGTGTTCTAAAATGGGATTGGACATAGCCATAATGCAAATGGCACTAATGATGCCGAACTGAGCAAGCAATAACCACGAGCGTCGTAAGCCGAGTTTTTTGGTTAGCATAGGAATGGGTAAGCAATCCACTAACGGCGCCCATACAAATTTAAAGCTATAACCTAACGCTGCCCAACTGAAATACGTCACGGCTGATTTTTCGATACCGGCTTCGCCGAGCCATAATGAAAGAGAAGAGAAAATGAGTAATAGCGGCAGGCCAGCAGAAAAGCCCAATAACAACATAAAAAAAACATGGCGCTGAAACAGCGCCTTAATGCTTTCTCGCCAGCCGTGCTGGGCTTCTAAGGATTTAATATCCATTAATCTTTAAAGTTCTTAAATTGCAACGGCATGGTAATGGTTTCATCACCCTTCCACAGGGCCATCACTTCTTGTAAGTCATCACGCTTTTTACCGGTTACACGAATGGTTTCACCTTGGATAGCCGCTTGAACTTTAAGTTTTTCGTCTTTCACCATTTTCACCATTTTTTTGCTCAGGTCTTTATCGATACCCTGTTGCATGGTGGCGGTCATTTTTACTAATTTACCCGCACCGGTCAGTTTGCCGTATTCCAAGCAGCTCACTTTAATGCCACGTTTGATTAAGCAGCCCTCTAGAATGGGTTTCATTTGATCGATATGAAACTCTTCATTGGCGGTTAGCGTGATCACACTTTCTTTTAATTCAAACGATGCATTCACACCCTTTAGATCATAACGGCGTTCCACTTCACGATTCGCCTGATCCACAGCATTACTGGCTTCGTGATGATCAATTTCGGATACCACATCAAATGATGGCATGACTCTCTCCTAACAAATCAAAAATAGGCCCTAATTCTAACGGCCCAAGGAAAAAATTCATGTGTTATTTACACACGGGACAAAAATAGCCATTTAGCACAATAATCCGAACATCTCTGGTAAAACCAGGTGGGTAGACTATTTTTTAACTATGGATAAAAAAATCAGCCTAGATTTGGCCAACCAGCACTACTATATACACATACCCAGCGTGGCACAGCAGCCTTTGTTTCGCAGTGTCTTCGCTTATGATGCATTGCTGAATTCATTAGAGCAGCATCCAGATATTCAGTTATACGGCTATTGCTTATTTCCCCACGCCCTGCATTTACTCGTGCAGTCTCATAAAGCCCCTAGTACTTGGCTTGAAGCTTGGCTCATGACCTACAACCAGTGGCATCAAGACAGCAGTGGTGAAAGTGGTTATCTATTTGACGATGAGCACATTAATCAGGTCCTGATTCAACCGCGCTTCTTGTGTAAAACATTGCGTCATATCCATTATTTACCGGTTAAAAACCGCCTATGCAGCTCACCAGAACAATTTTTATACAGCTCTTATCAAGATTACATCGGCACCCAAAATACAGGGGTGGATACCAATCCCCTCTTGGCTGAGCTGTCACCTCATTACGGACAACGCTTACGCAGGTTTCATGATTTCATGGCCGTAACGAACATGGAGTCGGACGCCATTTTTAATGCAGGTAATCATGATTATTATTTGGCCTTAGCAGATAATCATTACCTCACCCAAGCGCGGGCGAGGTATCAAGCACAATATAAACCCACTCCAGAAAGTGAGCACCTGCAAACTTGGCAGCGCTGCATCGAAATACTGGTTAACCAACACAACCTTGCCAGCGAGTTTTGGCTCGGGACACAGCGTCACCATAGCCTACCTGATGCTCACTTCATCTTAGCTTGGATGTTTGTGGAAGTGGCCAACGGCCCACTTTATGTGGCATCCAAACAACTGAGTATTGATGAAACCACGCTAAAGTTGAAAATTAATTCCATCAAGCTTCACCACCCAGGTCGATATTTGCGGTATATTGCACAGTCTTGGAATACCGCAACCGCTTAGTTTAAACATCATGCAAGACATCTATATTCTCGGCTCTGGGGCCATGGGTTGCTTATGGGCCAGTTATTTCCCAAGCCAATACACCCTTCACTTTATTCAACGCCACCCCAGTGAAGATCAATTCCAATTTCAAGTATTACCCTATGCCACACAGCATACAGTTATGTGTCATAAAGCTTGCGACCTCAACACCCCTATCGAGCGCCTCATCCTTGCCACCAAAGCCTATGACGCCTTGCCCGCCATGGAATCCATTGCCCATTTATTATCCGCCGATACACAGGTGATCTTACTGCAAAATGGTTTAGGCTCTCAGCAAGCCATTGCTCAAGCGTTTCCCCATGTGGCACTGTTCGCCTGCAGCTCTACAGAGGGCGCCTACAAACAAAACGCCTCAACTTTGGTGCATGCAGGTAAGGGCCACAACCTGATTGGCCCCATGAATAACAACGCAACCCAGGCTCTCTTAGCCACTTGGCTGCCTTCGAATCACTATGAATGGCGAGACGATATCAACCCGGTTCTGTGGCGCAAATTTATGATCAATTGCGCCATTAACCCACTCACGGTTTTATACCAATGCCAAAATGGCGTTTTATTACAAGAGACGCGTTATTTATCCCACATGCAACGTATATGCGAAGAGCTTGATTTATTAAGTGCAGCCCAACACTTTGAAGTGGAAGCTGCTTTCAATGCTGCTAAAAACGTATGCGAACTCACGGCGCAAAATTACAGCTCCATGTTACAAGACCATAAAAAAGGTAACCGCACTGAAATCGACTACATGACAGGATACTTGCTCCAGCTGGCTCATGAATTCAATATCCCGTGCCCCGCCAACACAGAGGTTTATCAATCTCTTGTGAATCTTGGCTAAGCCGATTAACTAAGGTAGTCTGGGTGTCCGTTTTGTATTGATCTGATCCGACTCCCATGCGTGAATTTTTCCGACAGCTGAAAGTTCGACAAAAAGTACTCGTCTTATTGACCATCGCTATGCTTGGGATCACATTATTAAATGTGGTCAGTAATTTCTGGCTGGCAACACAAAACCCCGTTCAGCAACATTTATCCGTACTCACACCTTTACTGCACAGCCCAAATCAAAAAAATCTCAGCAGTACTGAATGGCGAGATTTTTTAAATAAGAAGCAAGCGGCATTTACCATCACCGATACCGCGCTATATAACAGCAATGGCAAGCGTGTAAACAGCACCAATGACGAGTTTCCACTGCATTTAAGCCAACTGCATTTAACCCCTTTTGAGCATGATACGGTTTTACTACCTGGGCCAAAGTTCACCTTAATGACCAAAGTCACTGCACACATTACTGAAATCTTTTTATTAGAAGTGATTATTATCAGCTTGCTCATATTAATGTGTGGTTTCACTTTAATTTATGTAATCTTGTATTTTATTAACCGCCTTATTATCCGCCCCATTTTTTCACTTACGGACACAACTAACGAAATTGCCATGGAGCAAAACTACGGTTTAAGAGCCCGTCGATTTTATCCAGATGAAATCGGCACGTTAGCAGAAAACTTCAATTACATGCTCAACCGTATCGAACAAGACGATATGATATTGCGCCAAGAAAAAGAAAAAGCAGAACAAGCTCGTCAACGAGCATTAGAATTATCCAAAAAAATGCATGACACCAATGCCCGCTTAGGTTTTGAAGTAAAAGTTCGAGCTCGGGTTGAGCATAAACTGACTGACTTTCAACATTATCTAAACAACATCATTGACTCTATGCCCAGCGCCATTATTGCCATTGATCACGAGCTAAAAGTCACACAGTGGAACAAAGAAGCATCACAAATCACCATGATCAAACGAGATGATGCCATCTACCAACCCCTAGAAGAATCCTGCGGATTCCTATTTACATATTTAACTTTGATTACAGACTCCCTTGAGAAAAAAGTCGTCAATAAAGTTGAACGTATTCCCTTTAACACCAACAATCAAAATAGCATATTAGACATCACCATTTATCCGCTTGATGACACCACTCACTCAGGCGCCGTAATTCGTATTGATGACGTGACACAACGTACGCAAATGGAAGATATGATGGTGCAGTCAGAAAAGATGATGTCGCTTGGCGGGCTAGCTGCGGGGATGGCTCATGAAATTAACAACCCTCTCGGAGCCATTGTCCAAACCGTACAAAACATCAAGCGCCGACTGAATCCAGCGGTTAAAAAGAACTTAGAAAGCGCTGAAGAAATTAACAGCAATATGGAAAGCATCGTTGCTTATATTGAAAAAAGAGGCATATTCACCTTCTTAGATAACATTTCTCAAGCCGGTGAGCGTGCCTCCACCATAGTCAACAACATGCTGCAGTTTAGCCGTCAAAGCCCTAAAAAACTGCAACCTCAAAACTTACACCATATTATTGATCGCTCCATTAGCATCGCAAAAAATGAATACAGCCTAAGCAAAGGCTATGACTTTAAAGCCATTGACCTCATTAAGGATTTCGACCTTACTCTAGAAGATGTGCCGTGTATTCCTTCTGAGATCGAGCAAGTTATCCTGAACATCTTGAAAAACGCTGCCCAAGCATTACAAGAATACAAACAAACCAAAGAGTTTGATCTAGATTGGTATAGCCAGATTCAAATCAGCACCCGTAAAAATCAAGACATGGTGGAGCTGATTATTGAAGACAATGGCCCAGGCATGGATGAGGCTACTACCCGCCACATTTTTGAGCCATTCTTTACCACCAAAGAAGTGGGCCTTGGAACAGGCCTCGGATTATCCGTATCCTTTTTCATTATAACCAACCACCACCAAGGGCAAATGCGCGTACAAAGTGCCATAGGTAGCGGCACCCGCTTTATAATCAACTTGCCATTCCAAAGCACCTTAAATGCCATTGAAGCACAAGGTGAAAATAATTCATCCGTCATTCCTTGACCCGTTAATTATACTTACGTACCATGCCGCCAGCTTTTAGGTGCCCTGAATCTCAATCTAAAATCAGGGTTAAACGGGAAACTGGTGACATTTATATTTTATATAAATCATCCCAGTGCTGCCCCCGCAACGGTAAATAACTTAGGTTAATTCACTGCCACTGAACCACGAGTTTGGGAAGGCATTAACCACAAATGTATTTTACATTTAGTTATGAGCCCGGATACCGGCCTAGATGCAGTACGGTGTAGCGGAGGGCGACCACCTATAGACTTGTCTATGATACTTCCCTTTGCCACCGATTGGTTTCACTCTACCAATTGGGGTTCATATGAAATACTTCACTCTTTCTATATTCGGCTTAGCTTTATCTGTCAGCTCATTTGCCGAAACCAACCTTAAGTCTGTGCACGTAACAGCAAAAGGTTTTGATGACAGCTTATATTCTCAACTTACTGACATTCAAACTATATACATAGATGAACTCTTATCTATGGAGAGTAGTTTAAGTGACATTCTTGCCGATGAATCTGGTGTTCAAATAACACAGAATGGCGGAGCCTCTCAAAACACTAACATCCAAATTGATGGCATTAATCTTAAAAACACATTAGTGCTACTGGATGGCCAAGCCATCGGCTCTGCCACGCTAGGACAAGCCTCTTTAAATAAAATTCCGGTTTCTCAAATTGAACGTATTGAAATTCTAAAAGGCAATGGCAGCGCTTTATATGGTTCTTCTGCCATGGGAGGGGTGATCAACCTAATCTCGAAAAAAAATAAAGCCAATGTATCAGCAAGCGTAGGTTCATTCGACACAAAAAAACTGGAGGCAAGCCTTAATAAAAAGTCCATTAAAGGGATTGAATCCGGTTTAACCTTCAGTGCGCAATCCTCCGAGGGCATCAACTCACGCACAGGAACCTATTACGATTATGCATCATCTTCTGATAAAAGCTTTGATTCAGATAAAGATGGTAACAGCAACCAATCTATTTCTGGATATTTGAACTTTGCCAATGATCAGAAACTTCGATTTGAGAACTCCTTTTTCTTTAATCAAGGTGAAATTGAATACGACGGCAGTAGTTCTGACAATAAAGCAGATTATGAAACCACACAGCTTAATTCAAAACTCATTACACAATTTGATAACCTTAACATCATAGCTCTGCTGTCTCGTCAAACAGATGATGCAACTAACTACAACTCAAGCATCGGAAAAAGTGATGCCGACATATTTGTCACCACCTCACACTTTATAAATCTTCAAGCCCAATACACACAAGAAGGTTTTGAGATATTGTCAGGTATAGATTTCAAAGAAGATGACATTAGCCAATCATTACTAGAAACAGAGTATGAAAAGCCTTCTATCAGCAACAATAGCCTATTCACTCAAGTGAGCATTCAACCCTCATCCAATATATTCATGGGTCTAGGTGCTCGCATTGATGACAACTCCGCTTTTGGGGAGCATTCTACTTTCAATGCCAGTTTAAAAAGTACATTTGAAAACCATGCATTCACCCTATCCGCAGAAAGTGGATTTAAAGCCCCTTCTTTCAATGACCTATATTACCCTGGAGCAGGTAATCCCGACTTAAAACCAGAAGAGTCTATTCAAAGAAGCCTACGCTACAACTTCAATTCTGCTTCGCGTCATTTCGAAGCTAAGATTTATCAAACAGATTTAGACAATTTAATAGCCTGGGCACCTGCACCCACTGTTGACAATCCATACCGCTGGATACCCAGCAATGTCAACAAAAGCGAAATAAAAGGATGGAGAGTGAGTTATCAGGAAAACTTTTCAAGTCAATTCACATCTAAAATTAGCGCTTCCCGTACGCTGAGTAAAAATAAAACCGATGAGAAACAATTGGCGCTGACGCCAGAGTACAGTGTAAAAGTTAAACTAGGTTATGAAACAGGTGATTTAGACTTTTCCACAAGTGCAACATATATGGGAGAAAAACTAGATAGCTCTAGAGCAGAAAAGCTAAGTGCTTACACTCTAGTGGATGTTGCAGCAAACTACCAAGTTACACCCGCATTTAATACAAAGATATTAATTAAAAACGTGATGGATAAAGAATATACGCCCAACACAACCTATGAGGGAACACCCCTTAATATTACAGTCAACCTAACCTATCAGTATTAAAAATAAAAAAAGCCGAGCATTGCTCGGCTTTTTAGTGATCACATAACAGATCTAAACTTGAAATCTTTGCAGTTTTTCTTGCAAAGACTGCGTCAAGGCAACCACTTCCTTTATAGCCTTAACTGTGTGTTCTGAATCATCCACAGTAGCACGTCCCAAGTCATTAATTTTCACCACGTTTTCATCTATGGTTTTGGCTACCTTGGTTTGCTCATCGGCCGACACTGAAATTTGACTATTAATATCCGCAATGCTTTTCACCATGGTAACGATTTCCTCTAGTGCAGTGCGCACTTTAGATGAGGACTCTACTGTATTCTGAGCCATTTCATGACTACGACTCATCACGCCCACGGCGTCTGTAATACCCGCCTGGATCGTGGTCATGACTTCTTCAATTTCTTGGGCTGAGGTTTGTGTTCGACTCGCTAAGGTGCGTACTTCGTCGGCCACTACAGCAAAACCACGTCCCTGCTCTCCTGCTCGGGCTGCTTCTATGGCAGCATTCAAGGCCAGTAGGTTAGTTTGCTCAGCAATACCTTTAATCACGGCCAGCATGCTGGCGATGTTACTGGAATTTTCTGATAGTTCATTAATTACATCGGTACTGTGTACAATTTCATCCGCTAAGGTGTTTATTTGACCTAGGGTTTCTGCCACTACATTATTTGCACTGCCTGCTTGGCTTGTGGCGTCTGTAGCAAAATTGGCTGCATCCGCACTTTGACGGTTAACCTCTTCGGCTGTGGCTGCCATTTCTGTGATGGCTGATGCCACTTGTTCTGATTGGTGTAGCTGTTCGTTAGCCGCTTTATTGCTTTGATCGGCATTCCCACCAACAAGCTCCATACTTTGACCAACATCGGTCGCGGTTTGCTGTACTGCTTGCAACAAAGAGTGAATCTTATCCACCATGACATTAAATTCATGGGTTAACTCTCCCATTTCGTCTTTGGATTCAACCGCTACTCGAATACGCATATCCCCTTGAGAAATCTTTCGCGCCGCACTATGAAATTGCCCTACGGTACTGCGGACAGACCAGAAAAATGCAGAGTATAGGTACACTATCATTAACATGACTAAAGCAATCGCCACTACCACTGTAATCAGCTTATTTCCTAATTCAGAAATACGGGCATCCAAAATGCGGTTTATTTTTTCAATGGCAAGATTTTTTACTTGATAGAAGGGCGGCAAGTTTTTCATGTACATGTCATGGTAGTCTTGCCACTTAAGTTCAATACTTACTGCAGAGATCACATCTTCATCTAATCTCATTTTAATGGTTTCAAATCCACCCTCTGCCTGTTTAAACGACTCGGTAAATATTTCCACAAAACTTGGATGTGTATTAAATAGTGCTTCATGGACTTGTTGCATGCCCTTAGATTGAGCGTCCAAAAGGTCATAGGTTTCATTTAAGGTATCATAGGTACCTGTCATGATGTATTGCTCAACAATTGAGAAAACCCCCATGGTATGAGCAAAACCCAAGGCCGATAAATATTTTGGGTAATCAATTAATATTAATTTTAACAGTAACTGCACTTCTTCATTGGTGTCTTGAAGGGTACCTGAGTCCTGTGCAATTTTATTAGCAAGATAGAGGATTTCTGACACCACCTGGTTATTGTTTTTGTATTGATCACTAATAGTGGGTTGTTTGTTTTCGCCTGTACGTTTTAATTTTGTTTTCCAAAGCGGTAGTTTTTCTTCTACTTCTTTCGCAAGCGGATGATCAGCATAACGTTGCATGATTTGGTTCAATTCGGAGAAGAGTACTTTTTCCAGGCGATCCACTTCTTCTTTCAATTCTGGCCTTGGATAAAATGTATCGACTGATGATAGGTCACGATATTCACTAGCCTTTTTCGCCAAATTTAAAACATCTTGAATAACAACAAGAGACTCTTGTTCTGTTTGGGCTTTTTGGATTTGCTCATAGGTTTGATTCACTATGGCATAGCTGAGTAGTAATAATGGGACAAAAAAGGTAATACTGATGACACCGAATTTCTTAGCGTAACTAAGACGGTTCATCAAAGCGATAGCTGGCGCTAACAATCCATTCACAGGCTTACCTCCTACTACATCTCTTATAAAGTGTAGCTGGAAATTGTGATCTGTCTTATTTTAGCGCTAGCTAAATGAAGGTTTTTGCACAATCCTTGTGCCTCATTGTTCTAGAGCAATAAATGGCGAACATCCGTCAGCAATTCACACAAATAGCGGGTGAATCGCGCCGCTTGAGCGCCATCAATGACTCGGTGATCGTAAGACAAGCTCAAAGGAAGCATCAGGCGTGGCTCGAAGCTTTCACCATTCCAAACCGGTTTATAACTGGCCTTAGACACCCCTAAAATGGCCACCTGTGGCGCATTCACAATAGGTGTAAATGCCGTGCCACCAATGCCACCCAAACTTGAGATAGTGAAGCTGGCGCCGCTCATGGCATCCATGGCCAGTTTTTTATCTCGTGCTTTTTTCGCAAGCTCCGCACTTTCGCTAGCTAGCTCAACCACCCCTTTTTGATCCGCCCCTTTCAACACCGGCACCAGCAGCCCATCAGGCGTATCCACCGCAATGCCTATGTTGTAGTACTGCTTCAAGATCAAGGTATCAGCGTTAGGCCCTAACGAAGAATTGAATTCTGGGAAGGTTTTTAACGCCTTAGCACAAGCCTTCGCGATAAACGCCAATGGTGACACTTTCACCCCTTCTGGCAGCAAAGCTCCCATGGCGGTTTTGCGATAATGCTCAAGCTCCGTGATATCCGCTTCATCAAATTGAGTCACTTGCGGGATAGTGGTCCAACTGGCCACCATATTGCGCGCTGTTACTTGTTTGATCTTATTCAAACTTTGCTCGGTAATGGCACCGTATTTAGAGAAATCCTCATCACTGCCTTTCACCGTTAATGGCGACGTCACTGGGTTATTTACCCGCTGTTTCACAAAGTCATGTAAGTCTTGTTTTTGAATGCGCGACCTTGGCCCAGTACCTGTCACCTGGGATAAATCCACACCCAGTTCTCGCGCCAGTTTTCGCACCGCAGGGCCTGCGTGTACTTTACCGCTTGTTTCGGGTTGTGCTTGCGCCACTTGAGCCGAAGGGGTTACCGGTGCAGAAGTGGCCGCTGCTTTAGGGGCTGATTCAGCCGCGGGCTTAGACGGCGCACTCACTGGTGCCGCTTGCGCAGCAGCCGTCACCAATAACTTACCTACCACATCACCCTGACTGACTTTATCCCCCACTTGCACATTAAAGGCCACCAACTTGCCTGCCTGAGGTGCCGGTACTTCCATGGTGGCCTTGTCGCTTTCTAGCACTAACAAGCTGTCCTCCGCTTCAAGGCTATCCCCAACACTCGCAGACAACTCGATAATTTCAACGCTGTCGATGCCGCCTAAATCCGGCACCACAATATCAATTTCTTGATTGGACTGTGCTGCGGCAGCAGGTTGAGATGCTGTTTGCTCAGCCGGTGCAGACGCTTGTTGTTTTGGGCTTTCCTCAACAGCAGGAGCGGTTGGCGATTCTTCACCATCACCTTCCATATTGGCCACATGAGTGCCAGAACTGACTTTGTCACCCACTGCCACTAGGATTTCTTTCACCTTGCCTGAAAATGGCGCAGGTACTTCCATGGTAGCTTTATCGCTTTCTAAAACAATCAATGCATCTTCTGCGTTCAGCTCATCACCTGGCTGCACGCAAATTTCTATGACCTCTACTTCATCTATTCCGCCAAGGTCGGGCACGTTTACTTGTGTTTGAGCCATGGTGTTTTCCTTAATGATAAAGTGGGTCTAATTTGTCTGGCGAAATGCCATATTTTTTCATTGCAGCGGTTAACTGCTTCGCTTCCACTTTCCCTTCTTTCATGAGGGCATACAAACTGGCCACCACAACAAAGTAACGATCCACTTCAAAGAAGTGACGCAACTTCTCGCGCGAATCACTGCGACCAAAACCATCTGTGCCTAAGGTTACAAAGGTTTTATCCTTCGGCATGTATGCACGTAATTGCTCACTGTATTGTTTCATATAATCCGTTGCACAAATTACTGGCCCTTGGGTGTCTTGCAAGCATTGCGTCACATATGGCACCAGCTCTTTTTTATCTGGGTGCAATAAATTTTCCCGCTCCACTTTGCGACCTTCACGGGTTAATTCGTTAATGCTGGTGGCGCTCCATACATTCGCGTGAATGTTGTAATCCGCTTCTAAAATGTCTTTGGCGGCAATCACTTCCCTTAAGATGGTTCCGCTACCCATGAGTTGAACGGTTAAATCCCCATCTGCGCCCTGCATTAAAGGATATAAACCTTTGATAATGCCGTCTTCTACTCCTTTAGGCATGGCTGGGTGTTCGTAGTTTTCATTCATGACCGTGATGTAATAGAACACGCGCTCGTGTTCTTGATACATGCGACGCAAACCATCTTGAATGATCACAGCTAATTCAAATGCAAAGGTCGGATCGTAAGTGATGCAGTTGGGAATGGTGTTCGCCAGAATATGGCTGTGACCATCTTGGTGCTGCAAGCCTTCACCGTTTAATGTGGTACGACCGGCTGTGGCACCGATTAAAAAGCCCTGCGCTTGGCAATCACCCGCGGCCCACGATAAATCCCCTACCCGTTGGAAACCAAACATACTGTAGAAGATATAAAACGGAATCATGGCTTTATCGTAAGTACTGTAAGCGGTTGCCGCTGACAGCCACGCACTGAACGCACCGGATTCGTTGATGCCTTCTTCCATGATGCGGCCTTGCTTGTCTTCCTTGTAATACATCATTTGGCCGAAATCCACGGGCTCGTATTGCTGCCCTTCTGAGCTGTAGATACCGATCTGGCGGAACAAGCCCTCCATACCAAACGTGCGCGCTTCATCCGGCACAATAGGCACCACACGCTCGCCCACCACTTTGTCTTTTACCAACGAAGTAAGAATGCGCACAAACGCCATGGTAGAGGAAATAGCACGATCACCTGAGCCTTCTAATTGCGCTTTAAAAGCATCCAATGACGGCACAGGTAATGGGTCACAGTTCTCATGACGTTGCGGCAAATAACCACCAAGTTTTTCACGGCGCTTACGCATGTACACCATTTCTGGGCTGTCTTCTGGTGGACGATAAAACGGCAAATCTTTTAAATCATTGTCACTGATGGGAATATCAAAACGATCACGGAAGGCTTTTAAGTTTTCGATATCCAGCTTTTTCACACTGTGGGCTTCGTTTCTACCCTCAGCCGCGTCACCCATACCATAACCTTTAATGGTATGAGCCAAGATCACAGTCGGCTGCCCTTTGTGACCCGCCGCTTGTCGATAGGCAGCGTACACTTTATAAGGATCGTGACCACCGCGGTTTAACTGGTAAATGTCTT
>JBFEWA010000089.1:0-9701 GCA_041546605.1 Bermanella sp. | reverse complement strand
TGTACCGGGTATGACGGATCATTCATTGGTTCCTATGGCAGCGAAAGCCGCCGGTATAGATTTTCAGCAATTAGTCATTGAAATATTGGCAGCGGTTGAGCGATGAAAGGTAAAGGCGCCACAAGGACCACACAAACTCCAAGCATGCTATCGCGATTAAACGCGAAGGGCGTGTTGAAGCCGTTATCGATTGCGGTCACTGTGATGTCTCTTGTGGTGGCTGTGGTGCTGTTGTTATTGCAAACCGTTAATAAGCCTGTGACTCAGTTGCAGGTGAATGAGGACTTGGTGCACGTAACAAAAGCGAGTATTGAGGCAGAGGTCTCTCCTTGGTTTCCTGATGGGTATTTATCTTTAGATGTTCAGGCGATCCAAGCGCATTTGCAAAGCATGGTGATGGTGGCCAGTGTCAAAGTTGAAAAAGTTTGGCCAGATATTTTGAATATTCACATTGAAGAAGAACGCCCAGTTGCGTTGTGGAATGGTAAAAGCATGCTCAGTGAAAACGGGGATATTTTGCCTGTGGCGTATAAAGAACTGCAATTGCCCAAGCTACAAGGGGCAAACAATGAAAGTAAATTGGTTATGCAGCATTTTTTATTGTTTAACCGCTGGGGTAAACGCCACCAATTAGAACTTTCTGGTATTCAACATTCCAGTGCGGGCTGGCAATTGGGTTTTCATAGCGGATTGAAAATTTGGTTGGATAATGTGACAGCCATGAATGGCTTACAGCAATTGGATCAAGTGATCGATCAATTTGATTTTACACGTATCGAACGAATCGATATGCGATATGAACAAGGGTTTGCAGTGGCTTGGAAGGATTCCATGACTCAGGCACAGGGATAGATGCAGGATAACAAGAGAACAAACATGAATATGACTGCAGAAAATAAACTCATCGTTGGATTGGATATCGGCACCTCTAAAGTGGTGGCGATTGTGGGTGAAGTGACGCCGCAAGGCACCATCAAGGTGGTGGGTGTGGGTAGTCATCCTTCTCGCGGTATGAAAAAGGGCGTGGTGGTGAACATTGAGTCCACTGTCCAGTCCATCCAACGTGCCATAGAAGAAGCCGAATTAATGGCGGGCTGCCAGATTCATTCGGTTTATGCGGGTATTGCCGGCAGTCACATTCGCTCTATGAACAGTCATGGCATTGTGGCTATTAAAGATCGCGAAGTGGTGCAAACAGATATCGAGCGTGTATTGGATGCCGCGAAAGCGGTAGCGATTCCTGCGGATCAACGAATTCTTCATGTTTTGCCACAAGAATATGTGATCGATCTGCAAGAAGGCATTAAAGAGCCCATCGGTATGGCTGGTGTTCGACTTGAAGCCAAAGTGCACATGGTAAGTGGTGCGTTAAATGCCGCGCAAAATATTGAAAAGTGTGTGCAACGTTGTGGTCTAGAAATTGATGACATTATTTTAGAGCAATTAGCATCCAGTTATGCGGTATTAACCGATGATGAAAAGGAACTGGGTGTGTGCATGGTGGACATTGGCGGTGGTACTACGGACATCGCTATTTTTACCGAAGGTGCTATTCGCCATACAGCGGTGATTCCTATTGCTGGTGATCAAGTGACCAATGATATTGCCATGGCACTGCGTACACCGACTCAGCATGCGGAAGAAATTAAAATTAAGTATGCCTGTGCACTTACCCAATTAGCCGGAGCGGATGAATTAATTAAAGTGCCTAGTGTGGGTGAACGCGCTCCAAGAAATCTATCAAGACAGGCCCTTGCCGAAGTGGTGGAGCCAAGATACGAAGAATTATTCACGCTGATTCAAGCGGAATTAAGGCGCAGTGGTTTTGAAGACATGATCGCTGCTGGCGTGGTTTTAACCGGAGGGACATCTATGATGGAAGGCGTGGTTGAACTGGCAGAAGAGATTTTCCATGTACCTGTGAGGTTGGCAAAACCCAACGGTGTGGAAGGCTTAACAGATGTGGTGGCAAACCCAATTTATGCCACTTCTGTGGGCTTATTGATTTACGGGGCTAAGCACCAATTGGGCGAATTAGTCTTTGCTCGCAAGGAAGAAGATCCAATTGGCTTCGTAGCACGCGTAAAAAATTGGATTAAAGGGAATTTTTAATATTTAATAGGCGCTAAATTAGCAGTAAAGCGCCTGACGAATAATAATGTATAAGGAGAAGGGCGATGTCGCACAGAGATGGGGATATGTTTGAATTAGTAGATGAACCTCAACACAATGCCGTAATTAAGGTTGTTGGTATCGGTGGTGGCGGTGGTAATGCCGTAGAACACATGGTATCGAGTCAAGTTGAAGGTGTGGATTTCATTTGTGCCAATACCGATTCACAGGCACTTAAGAACATGTCTGCTCGATCGATTTTGCAATTAGGCTCAACCGTTACTAAAGGTTTAGGTGCGGGTGCAAACCCAGAAGTGGGGCGTCAAGCCGCCATGGAAGACCGTGAGCGTATCGCAGAGGCTTTAAATGGCGCAGATATGGTATTCATCACCGCAGGTATGGGTGGCGGTACTGGTACAGGTGCGGCACCGGTTGTGGCTGAAGTGGCTAAAGAGCTGGGTATCCTTACCGTAGCTGTAGTGACTCGACCTTTCCCATTTGAAGGGCGTAAGCGTATTACAGCGGCAGACGGCGGTTTATCAGAACTAGCCAAGCACGTTGACTCTTTGATTACGATTCCTAACGAAAAATTACTTTCTGTGCTGGGTAAGAATACGTCATTATTGGATGCATTCTCTGCTGCTAACGACGTGCTTTTAGGCGCGGTACAAGGTATTGCTGACCTAATTATCCGTCCAGGTATGATTAACGTGGACTTTGCAGACGTTAGAACCGTGATGTCTGAGATGGGTCAAGCCATGATGGGAACGGGTTCTTCTTCTGGCGAAAACCGTGCTCGCGAAGCCGCTGAAGCTGCTATTCGCAGCCCATTACTAGAAGATGTAAACCTACAAGGTGCCCGTGGTATCTTGGTTAACATCACAGCAGGTACGAACTTGTCACTAGGTGAATTCACCGAAGTGGGTGACACCATTGAAGAATTCTCATCGGATAACGCCACCATTGTTGTGGGTACGGTTATCGATGAAAATATGACAGATGAGTTACGAGTCACGGTAGTGGCTACAGGACTTGGTACAATTGAAGCTGCCCCTAAAAAGGTAGTGGATAATACAGTGAGTAAGGCAGATGGCTCTGTGGACTACAAAAAGCTAGACCGTCCAACGGTTATGCGTGGTTCCAATGCACAGCCAGCTCATCAGGCAAATCCTGATACAAATAGCAGCAAGGATATGGATTATTTGGATATCCCTGCATTTTTACGCCGCCAAGCAGACTAATGCTGGCGGTTGGCCAATGCCTATTATTCGGACTATAATAGCGGATTGCCGTGAACGAGTAAGCGACAGAATAAATGATCAAACAACGTACCCTTAAAAACACCATCAGAGCTACTGGGATTGGCTTACACTCAGGTGAAAAGGTTTATCTAACCTTGCGCCCAGCCCCTGTGGACACGGGTATCATCTTTATTCGTACGGATTTAGAACCGGCTCAAGAAATTCAAGCCAAAGCCACGAATGTGGGCGATACCACCCTATCTACCTCTTTAAGCAACGGTACTGCCAAGGTTTCTACGGTAGAGCACCTGCTTTCAGCCATGGCTGGTTTGGGGATTGATAACGTCTATGTGGAATTAAGCGCAGCTGAAGTGCCTATTATGGATGGCAGCGCGGGTCCTTTTGTATTCCTATTGCAATCCGCCGGTATTGAAGAGCAAAACAAAGCGAAGCAATTTATTCGCATTAAGAGCCCTGTTACCGTGACAGACGGCGATAAATCGGCCAGTTTCCAGCCTTACAACGGCTTCAAAGTCAGCTTTACCATTGATTTTGATCACCCATTGTTTGATGCCGAGAACCAGGTTGCTAGCCTAGATTTCTCAACCACATCCTTTGTGAAAGAAGTAAGTCGTGCCCGTACCTTTGGTTTTATGCGTGATATTGAGTATTTGCGCTCTCAAAACCTAGCCTTAGGTGGCAGTGTGAGCAACGCCATTGTGGTGGATGACTATCGCGTGCTTAACGAAGATGGCTTGCGTTACGATGATGAATTTGTAAAACACAAGATTCTTGATGCAGTGGGCGATTTATACCTGCTGGGTCATAGCCTAATAGGCGAATACGTTGGTGTGAAGTCAGGCCATGGCTTGAATAATCAGTTGCTTAGGGCTTTGCTAGACCAGCCGGAGTGTTGGGAGTTTGTAGCCTTTGATGATGAAGAGGCAGCACCTATCTCCTACGCTAAACCGGTTTCTGCGGTTTAAGTGAATATGTAACGGCACGTAAGGTGCCGTTATTTATATTTACTACCTTGTAAAGTTAGGTATTACTGTGATTCTTGTCTCATACTGTATGTTAGGAACTGACTAAACTGCACACCAGTTAACAAATATGTAGGAAGCGCTGAGTGAATATTATTATCGTTGGCCAGCGCCATGGACGCTCTAAGACAATCTCCTTGGGGCCTGTGGCTCGTTGGATATTAACCCTCTTTTTAGCCGTATTGCCTTTTTCTATGGGCGCTGCAGGCTACTACCTCACCATGATGCTGGCGGATGAAGGCTTATTTGGCCCTGAAACTGCTAAAGCATGGGAACAAGATCTTACCCAGCAGCGTAAAGAGCTGGACAAAATTCGTGAGCAAACCGATGAGCAATTGGTGGGCTTAACTCTGCGTATGGCCGAGTTACAAACTCGTCTAACCCGTCTAGATGCTCTTGGTGAGCGTTTAATTGATCAATCTAAGCTAGACAAGGGTGAGTTTAACTTTGGCGATCTACCAGCCATTGGTGGCCCTTCGCGTCAGGATGTGGGTTCGGTTTATCAAGCCCCAGGTATCATGACGGTATTGGATGAACTCAGTGAACAGATTGATAATCGTGAACAACAACTTGAGGTGCTGGACAGCATCTTGGGTGAGAAGAAAATCACCAGCGATACCTTCGTAGCTGGCCTGCCGATCAAAAAAGGCTGGATGTCTTCTCGTTATGGTATGCGTACAGACCCCTTTACAGGTCGTTTAGCTTGGCACGGTGGTGTGGATTTCGCGGGTAAAACTGGTTCTGACATCGTATCGGTTGCATCTGGCGTGGTCACTTGGGCATCGAAGCGTTATGGCTACGGTCTATTGGTAGAAGTAAACCATGGCAATGGTTACAAGACTCGATACGCTCACTGTAATGAAATCACAGTTAAAGTAGGCGACGTGGTGCGTAAAGATCAAGTGGTAGCCTTAATGGGTAGCACAGGTCGATCCACAGGTCCTCACGTACACTTTGAAGTATATAAAAATGGCCGCACGGTAGACCCTGCCGCCTATATTCATCGCACTCGTCGATAATTTCTATTCCCCTCTCTTTTTATTTTCGGTATAACGCAATCACTAGATTGCGTTTTGCCGTATTTTCCTAATAACAAACAGTAATAAGAAATCTTTCCATGTTCATGCAAGTCTTAGCCAAGGTTCTTGGTAGTAAAAACGAACGAGAATTGAAACGTTTACGTAAAGTCGTAGATAAAATTAATGCGCTAGAGCCGGATTTTGAATCCTTAAGCGATGATGCGCTGAAATTAAAAACCGCAGAATTTAAACAGCGCCTGCAAGACGGCGAAACTCTGGATGACATCTTGCCAGAAGCGTTTGCCGCGTTACGTGAAGGCAGTAAGCGTGTCATGGGTATGCGTCACTTCGACGTACAGCTCATCGGTGGTATGACCCTGAATAACGGCAAAATTGCCGAAATGAAAACCGGTGAGGGTAAAACCCTAGTAGCTACCTTGGCTGTGTACTTAAACGCCTTAACCGGCCTAGGTGTTCACGTTATTACCGTGAATGACTACCTAGCACAACGTGATGCCAACTGGATGAAGCCGCTTTATGAGTTTATGGGATTGACCGTAGGCATTATTTTGTCCGGCCAAGATCAGCAATCCAAACAAGAAGCTTATCAAGCGGATATTACATACGGTACCAACAACGAATTTGGTTTCGATTATCTGCGCGACAATATGGCTCTATCGAAAGAAGATCGCGCTCAGCGTGGTTTAGCGTTTGCTGTTATCGATGAGGTGGATTCTATCCTTATCGATGAAGCACGTACCCCTTTGATTATTTCTGGTGCCGCTCAAGATAGCTCTGAGATGTACAAACGCATCAATCTGCTGGTACCTAAGTTGATTGAGCATAAAGAACAAGAAGAAGGCGTGGTTGAGCAAGAAGGTCATTATGTGATTGATCTTAAGAGCCGCAGCGTTGAATTAAACGAAGCAGGTCACGAATTAGTAGAAGATATGCTAGTTGAGGCGGGTCTTCTACAAGAAGGGGACAGTCTTTACGCCCCTAGTAACCTATTAATGCTTCACCATGTGCATTCGGCATTACGTGCCCATACCTTGTATCAGCGTAATGTGGATTATATCGTACAAAATGGTCAGGTGATCATCGTCGATGAGCACACAGGTCGTACCATGCCGGGTCGTCGTTGGGGTGAAGGCTTGCACCAAGCGGTAGAAGCGAAAGAAGGCGTGCGCATCCAAGCAGAGAGTCAAACGCTGGCATCGACTACCTTCCAGAATTACTTCCGTTTGTACGGTAAATTAGCAGGTATGACAGGTACCGCGGATACCGAAGCATTTGAATTCCGTGAGATCTACGGCTTGGATGTGGTTGTTATTCCAACCAATAAACCTGTTGCACGTATTGATTTTAACGACTTGGTTTTCTTGAGTGAGGAAGAGAAATATCAAGCGGTTATTGAAGAAATCCAGGAAGTTACTGCATTGAATCGTCCTGTACTTGTAGGTACAGCCAGTATTGAAAGCAGTGAATTAATTTCTGAAGCCCTTAAAAAAGCCAGAATTAAACACAGCGTATTGAACGCCAAGAACCACGCCAATGAAGCACAAATCATTGCTGATGCTGGTCGTCCTGGTGTGGTGACCATTGCAACTAACATGGCAGGTCGTGGTACCGATATTAAATTAGGCGGTAACCTTGAGCGTGAAATTGAACAAATCAATAATCCAAATGATGACAAGATCGCCAAGGTCAAGGCTGATTGGCAAGAGCGTCATGATACGGTTATTGCTGCCGGTGGTTTACACATTTTAGGTACTGAGCGTCACGAGAGTCGCCGTATCGATAACCAGCTGCGTGGTCGTGCTGGTCGTCAAGGTGACCCAGGTTCATCGCGTTTCTTCTTGTCTTTAGAAGATAACCTAATGCGAATTTTTGCTAGCGATCGTACACGTCGTTTGATGCAAGCCCTGGGCATGAAAGATGGTGAAGCCATTGAGCATAAGATGGTTTCTAACGCCATTGAAAAAGCACAACGCAAAGTGGAAGGTCGTAACTTTGATATTCGTAAACAATTGCTGGAATACGATAACGTTGCCAATGATCAGCGTCGTGTGATTTACCAGCAACGTAATGAATTACTAGAAGCGGATACAATCGAATCGACCATTATCTCAATTCGCGACGACGTCGTGCAAGAAAGCATCAGTGAATACATTCCACCACAAAGCATGGTTGAGCAATGGGATGTAGAAGGCTTAGAGAAAGCGTTAGCTACAGAATTCGCTTTACCGATTCCAGTTTCCAAATGGTTGGAAGAAGATAAGTCTTTATATGAAGAAACGCTGCGTGAGCGAATCAAGCAAGCGGTAGACGAAGCGTATCAAGCCAAAGCTGAGCAAGTGGGTAATGACATGATGCGTAAATTCGAAAAGAGCATCATGCTGCAGATTTTGGATCACCAGTGGAAAGATCACCTAGCCACTATGGATCACCTGCGTCAAGGTATTCACTTACGTGGTTATGCTCAGAAAAACCCGAAACAAGAATATAAACGTGAATCGTTTGAGCTGTTCAAGCAATTGCTGGACGACATTAAGCACGAAACCATCCGTTATTTATCACATGTGCAGTTTGTAAAAGATGATGAGATGAAACGCATGGAAGAAGCAGCCCGTGCTCAAGCGGAATCTCAATCTTTACAGTTTGAGCATGAAGCTGCATCGGCGTTAGCTGGAAATGAACAAACAGATTCATCCGAAGATCAGGCCAAACCTTTTGTACGTGAAGGGGAGAAGGTTGGGCGTAATGATCCTTGCCCATGTGGCTCGGGTAAAAAATACAAACAATGTCATGGCAAATTAGCCTAATTAAATAAGGAACGATGCAAACATGCCGGTCAATCTCTCTGTATTTGAAGATTTCAATACAATCGAAGGCATTAAAATTGGAACCGCGAACGCAGGCATTAAGCAAACGTCGCGACCAGACATTGTGATTTTTGAATTGGCAGAAACTGCAAGCACGGCGGGTATTTTCACTGAAAATGCCTTTTGTGCAGCGCCTGTTCAAATTAGTAAGCAACATTTAGCGGCGGCGCAAACTCGTTACTTGGTGATTAATACCGGTAATGCCAATGCGGGGACGGGTAAAGGTGGTTACGAAGATGCCATGGCCATTTGCCAAGCGGTTGCCGATGAGAAAGGCGTAACCGTGGAGCAAGTACTGCCATTTTCTACCGGCGTTATCGGTGAGCGTTTACCTATGGCGAAAATCTTACCGGCTTTGCCAAAAGCGTTAGCTGAACCAAAGGCGGATGATTGGTTTAACGCCAGTCGCGGTATTATGACAACGGATACACAGCCCAAAGGTACATCCACTACGTTTGAGTTTGATGGTCAGGTCATTAGCATTTCTGGTATTTCTAAAGGTGCAGGCATGATCAAGCCTAACATGGCCACCATGTTAGGTTATATCGCAACGGATGCACCCGTCGAAAAAGCCTTGCTGCAAGAGTTGTGTTTTGAACTGGGTAATAAATCGTTTAACCGTATTTCCATTGATGGTGATACATCAACGAACGACTCATGCATGTTGATTGCAACAGGAACAGCTCAGGTTGAGCGTTTGACCAGTAAAGAGCAACCCTTGTATGAAGTTCTAAAGGCCGAGCTAGAAAAAGTCTTTCTTTATCTTGCCCATGCCATTGTGCGTGACGGTGAAGGGGCCACAAAATTTGTTGCGATTAATGTACAAAATTGTGAAAACCAACAAGAAGCTTTACGCATTGCTTATACAGTTGCCCATAGCCCGTTGGTGAAAACCGCTTTATTTGCATCTGATGCAAACTGGGGGCGGATTCTAGCGGCGGTGGGTCGCAGTGGTGTACGTGAAATGATCGTAGACGATATTAATATCTTTTTGGATGATGTGTGCATCGTTGAAAACGGCGCACGTGCCAGTGGCTATACAGAAGAGGCCGGATCAAAAGTGATGGCACAATCTGAGCTGACCATTCGCATTGACATGGGTCGTGGTGAAGCCAGTGAGACGGTTTGGACCACAGACCTATCTCACGATTACGTATCCATTAACGCCGATTATCGCAGTTAAGATTGAAAACCAAGCAAGCTTAACCCAAAAGGTTAGGCTTGCTTTTTTTTGCCCTGAAAAAGGTACAAGAAATCATGGTTAAAAAAGTTGAAGTGGTGGCCGCTGCTATTTTTTCTCAATGTGGCTCGCAACTATTTATTGCTAAGCGTGCCAGTCAAAGTCATCAAGGTGGTTTGTGGGAATTTCCTGGCGGTAAAAAAGAAAGCGGCGAAACCCCT
>JBFEWA010000168.1:0-6897 GCA_041546605.1 Bermanella sp. | reverse complement strand
TCGCATGCGTGACAGTACCGGAGCGGATATTAACGCCATTGTTAAAGCCTATGTGACGGCCCGTGACGTGTTTAGAATGAACGAGCTGTGGCAACAAATTGAAGCGCTGGATTATAAAGTGAGTGCCAGTATTCAAGAATCTATGATGGCCGCTCTCATGCGTTTAGTGCGTCGCGCTTCGCGCTGGTTTTTGCGTAATCGTCGACGTGAACTCAACATTGAAGAAGAAGTGGTACGCTTTAGAGATCGCGCCGCTGAAATCAGTGGTAAGTTGTCTGGTTTGTTGGCCGGTGAGGGCAAACAAGTTTGGCAAGAATATTACGATAAATTAATCGAAGGGCAGGTGCCTGAGAAATTAGCGGCTACGGTGGCGGGGGCCAATAACATGTTCTCCGCGTTAAGCATTATCGAAGGGGCGGATCAAACCAATCGCAGCGCCGAAGATGTGGCCGCTACCTATTATCAAGTGGGCTGTAATTTGGATTTAGAATGGTTCCTAGATCAGCTTAATAAGGTATCGGTCATGAGTCATTGGCAGGCTTTGGCCCGTGAAACCTATCGAGATGATTTGGATTGGCAGCAACGTACTCTAACAGCCAGTATCATCAATACCTTGCCGGACGGGGATATTGATGCGCGTATGCATGCTTGGCTGGAAAAAAGTGAGCCTATGATCAGTCGCTGGCGCAAAACCGTGTCAGAGTTGAGAGAGAGCGATATCAATGATTTTGCTGTGTTCTCGGTGGCACTGCGCGAACTATTGGATTTGGCCCAAGCCAGTCGTCACGCCTCAGAGGGAGGCTGCTAAGGATTTGGGGCTCGCCCCCATCCTTGGCTTGTGGTAAATACAATCTTGATTACTCAAGATGGATGACATAGTGGATACCATAGACGTCGACATACATCTCTCGGCGGAAGAAGTGCAGCGGGCCTATGAGGGGGTGGATCAAGTATTTGCCTACGCTTTGGACGGTCGCAGCATTCGATTTCCTGTGAAAATTCTCTGGCAATTCATCGGCCATGACGGCATTCATGGTCGATTTCGCATTCAATATGGAAAAAACCGCCAGTTCGAGTCGGTGACCCGCCTGATTTAAGTGAGATTTTTGTGAATCCATAAGCAAAGCGTGACGTGTTTCTATATAATAGCGCCCACTTTTTGCTGAGGACTCATTTGTGTACAAACTGCTGCGAAACTTCCTGTTTAAATTTAACGCTGAAACCTCCCATGAACTGACTCTAGATCTATTAGGGGCAGCTAAACGCTTGGGTGTATTGGGCTTATTTGCACCAAAAATCCCAAATCAGCCAGTGGAAGTACTGGGTTTAACCTTCAGAAACCCTGTGGGTTTAGCAGCAGGCCTTGATAAAAACGGCGACTATATCGACGCCCTTGGCAGTCTTGGCTTTGGTTTTATCGAGATTGGCACAATTACACCTCGCCCACAGCCGGGTAATCCGCAACCTCGATTATTCCGTTTGCCTGAACATAAAGCCATCATTAACCGCATGGGCTTCAACAACAAAGGGGTGGATCACCTAGTTGAGCAAGTGAAAAAGGCCAAATATAAAGGGGTGCTGGGTATCAACATTGGTAAAAATTTCGATACCTCGGTTGAAGATGCCAACAGCGACTACCTTATTTGCTTAGAAAAAGTGTACGAATACGCTGATTATATTACGGTTAATATTTCTAGCCCGAACACCCCTGGGCTTCGCTCTTTACAGTTTGGCGAATCGTTAACCTCGCTGTTGACGGTATTAAAAGAAGCTCAGCTAAAGCTGGAAAAGCAACACGATAAATACACACCTATCTTGGTGAAAATTGCGCCAGATATGAGCCAAGAAGAAACCCAATTAGTGGCCAAAACGCTCATCGACACCAAAATGGACGGTGTGATCGCTACTAACACCACTTTAGAGCGCGATGCTGTGCAAGGTCATGAATACGCAGCAGAAGCCGGTGGCTTAAGCGGGTTACCAGTGCAAAAAGGCTCATTACAAGTACTGCAGTGGCTGAGTGATGCACTAAACGGTGCCATGCCAATCATTGGTGTGGGCGGCATTATTGATGGTCAGTCGGCGGCAGATAAGATTCATGCCGGTGCGGATTTAGTACAGGTGTATTCTGGTTTTATTTATGAAGGGCCAAAACTGATCGCACAAGCCAATGACGCCATTGCGGCGATTAAAGGTCGTAGCTAAATCATAAATTGTTTATTGGCAGGCAATGAAAAGGGCCCGTGTGGGGCCCTAAAGATAATATACGAGATTGTTAAGTGTGATGTTTAGACTGGGAGTCGATGTACACCGGCTACACCTGAGTAGCCATCCCAATGATCCGCTCGACCTTCACGCCAACCACTCATCCAATTAAAATGGGCAGGGCCTTCTGGGCATAGGTCTTTTGATCGACCTTGAACCCCTGCCAAGTAACCTTTTTGGAATGCTCGGCGATCCATATCACGCTTCTGTCTTCTCATACGTCGTTGCCTCTGTTTGAAGATCGGTGAAAACGTATTAGGCCCCATAAACGGCCTAACACAGCTTTCAGTATGGATACGTTACAGGCCCATGTTAATGATTAATTTATTCTTTCAGATGGCCTACTTAGATAAAAAAGTTATGAAAGCCTAAGTGCCTGATCTGTAAATGGTTTTAAAAACCATGCAAAGCTAGGCATTAAATGCCAGAGAAAGTGGCTAACCTTAATTGATAACCACATCACCTAATTATAGATAAGTTGAATACACAGCATGAATGAGAACCCACAACAGCCTATGGTGATTACTTGCCCAAAAGGCATTGAATCTTTACTGGCCCAAGAAATCACGGATTTGGGCGCACAATCGGTAAAGATCGGTGTGGCGTTTGTGAGCTGTGAGCCTGAGCAGGCGTTAGGTTATAAAATTTGCCTGTGGTCGCGCTTAGCCAGTCGTGTGTTGTTCCCGTTAGCGCAATTTCCCATTACCAATGCCGATGACATGTACCAACAATTGTTGGCCATTAATTGGATTGAACACCTAAGCGATCGTCAAACCTTCCGTGTGTATTTTTCTGGTACCAATGACGATATTCGTAACACGCACTTTGGCGCGCTAAAAGTGAAAGATGCGGTGTGTGATTATTTCCGCGATAAAACCGGTACCCGCCCAGATATTTCAGATCAGCCGGATGTGAGCATCCATGTGCGATTAAGTCGCGATGCCATTTCAGTGTCTTTGGATATGGCAGGAGACCCGCTGCACAGACGAGGTTATCGCCAAAGCCAGGGGGCGGCACCGTTAAAAGAAAACTTAGCCGCGGCGCTGTTGTTACGTGCAGGCTGGCCAGAATTAATGCAACAAGAAGAAGGGGCCATGCTAGACCCTATGTGTGGCTCCGGTACCTTGTTAATCGAAGCGGCGTTAATGGCCGCGGATATTGCACCGGGTTTATTGCGTCCCCACTTTGCATTTGAAAAATGGAAAACCTTTCAATCACCGGAATGGAAAGCCATTAAACAAGACGCATTAAATCGTAAACAAGCCGCGCAAGAATCCGAAACCGAATTGACATTAATCGGTTATGACATGGATGAAAAAGTATTAAACAAAGCTCGCGACAATGCTCGTCGTGCCGGTGTTATGCACTTTATTCATTTTAAGCAACAAACCTTAAATGAACTCCATAAAGAAAAAGGTTTGCCGGATACGGGGTTGATTTTATCCAACCCACCTTATGGTGAGCGTTTAAGTGATGAAGTGGCCATTGGCTCTTTATATGCCGCATTTGGTCGTTTAGTGAAGCAACACTTTGCCAATTGGACGTTTGCAGTGTTTACCGGTAACCCGCAGCAGGCTTACCAATTCAAAATGCGCGCCCATAAGCAGTACCAGTTTTTTAACGGTGCCATTGCTTCAAAACTGTTTTTGTACACGGTGTCAGAAGGCTCCAGCGAAAAAGCCCAAGCACAAGCGGAAAGTGCCACTAACAATGAACCGGTTGCGCTTGGCGAAGGGGCGCAAATGGTGTGCAACCGTTTGCAAAAAAATCTAAAAAAACTGCGCCCTTGGTTAAAGAAACAAAAAACCAATTGTTTCCGTTTATACGACGCAGACATGCCTGAGTATGCTGTGGCCATTGATGTGTATGACAAATGGGTACACATTCAAGAATACGCCCCCCCAAAATCAGTGGACCCAGAAAAAGCACAAAACCGTTTGCGCGATGTGTTAGACGCGGTGCCAGTTGCATTGAATATTGATCGCCAACAAGTGGTACTGAAGCAACGCATGGTTCAAAAAGGTAAGCGCCAATATGAGAAGCAAGATAAGCAAGAGCAGTTCTTCGAAGTAGAAGAGGGTGATTGTCGTTTCTATGTGAATCTGACGGATTATTTAGACAGTGGTTTGTTCTTAGACCACAGGCCAATCCGCATGGACATTGCGCAATGGGCCAAGAATAAAGACTTCTTAAATTTATTCAGCTACACCTGTACTGCCAGCGTGCATGCGGCTGTCGGTGGCGCACGTTCCACCACCAGTGTGGACATGTCGCAGACCTATTTAAACTGGGGGCGTAAAAACCTAGCGTTAAATGGTTTGGCGGATACTCATCACCAGTTTATTCAAGCGGATTGCACCAAGTGGCTTGAGCAGGCCCAGCAAGAAAAAGACCGATATGACCTGATTTTTATGGACCCGCCAAGTTTCTCCAACTCCAAGCGCATGTTGGACATCTTTGATGTGCAGCGCGATCACGTGAAGCTCATTACTTTGGCCATGGGACTGTTGCGTCCTGGGGGCACCTTGGTCTTCTCAAATAACCTTCGACGCTTCAAATTGGAGCATGATGCACTAAATCAGTACGAAATTAGTGACATTACCGTGCAATCCATTCCACAAGACTTTGCTCGCAATAGCAAAATCCACCAATGCTTTGTGATTAAACACGCAAGCTAACCCGCATAAATACTGGGCAAAATCTCACTTTGCCCAGTTTTAGTGAATCCTTGTTTATATTTTGTGCATTAAAATGATGCAGTTGGCATATTAAGTGCATTAATTTGAGTCATTATTAAGGGGTGACCTAAGCAGCAATGCTTTAATCACTATTAACTATAAGACTCCATCCAAGGCAATGGCTCTTGCTTGTTGGATGAATATAAAAGGGGATTGTTGTGGAAAACATCAACAGTGCTGTAGAAACCCTGATCAGCAGCTCAAACACATTCTTTATTTTATTAGGCGCCATCATGGTGTTCTTCATGCACGCGGGCTTTGCCTTCTTAGAAGTGGGTACCGTGCGTCATAAAAACCAAGTGAATGCCTTGGTTAAAATCATCACCGATTTTGCTATTTCTACCGTTGCTTACTTCTTTGTGGGTTACAGCATTGCTTACGGTGCAGACTTCTTTGCTAGCGCCACTGATCTTGCGCAAAACAATGGTTATGAGTTAGTGAAGTTTTTCTTCTTACTAACCTTTGCTGCGGCGATTCCTGCTATCGTATCTGGCGGTATTGCAGAGCGTGCGAAATTCTACCCATTCTTAATTGGATCGGCTCTGATTGTGGGTTTGGTTTACCCATTCTTCGAAGGTTTGATTTGGAATGGTAACTACGGCTATCAAGCATGGTTAGAAGCCACCTTTGGCGCGCAATTCCATGACTTTGCTGGCTCTATCGTGGTGCACGGCATGGGCGGCTGGATTGCGCTAGCGGCTATCTTATTGTTAGGTGCCCGTACAGGTCGTTACCGTGAAGGTCGTCCGGTGGCGTTTGCCCCTTCAAGCATTCCTTTCTTAGCATTAGGTGCGTGGATTCTAACCGTAGGTTGGTTCGGCTTTAACGTAATGTCCGCGCAAACCTTAGATGGCATCAGCGGCCTTGTGGCAGTGAACTCGTTAATGGCCATGGTGGGCGGTACCATTGTTGCCATGCTAATGGGTAAAAATGACCCAGGCTTCATTCATAACGGCCCGCTTGCTGGCTTGGTAGCAGTGTGTGCAGGTTCTGACTTGTTCCACCCAATGGGTGCCTTAGTCGTCGGTGGTGTAGCCGGAGCGTTATTCGTTTATACCTTCACCTTGTTCCAAAACAAATTCCCACGCATTGATGACGTGCTAGGTGTATGGCCGCTACACGGCTTATGTGGTTTTTGGGGTGCGGTTGCCGCGGGCATCTTTGGCCTAGAAGCCTTTGGTGGCATGGGTGGCGTGACCTTTATGTCTCAGCTTGTGGGTTCATTAACCGGTGTGGCAGTGGCATTAATTGGTGGCTTCGCCGTTTACGGTTTAGTGGGCGCCATTGCTGGCCTGCGTTTAAGCCAAGAAGAAGAATACAATGGTGCGGATTTATCTATCCATAAAATCGCCGCCACCTCAGAAGATTAATGAATTAAATACTCGTTAATTTTTAACTGAGCCAAACAAAAAGCGCTTACCTAGGTAAGCGCTTTTTTTATGCCATTTTGCGCAGCATTCATTATTTGAGGTTTTGCATTCAGGGTAATCAAAGCCGGTACGGTCTTATTTAGGAGTCTAGCCCTGAAAGTATTCCTCCGTTCATCCTGCGCTGTGGAAGGGAGCGTAGTGAGGGTATTTGGGGGCTTTTGTCATACCAGTAAGTACAAAGTTCTTTACAGTAAAAATACTATATAAATAAACAGTGTATTTTTAATGAATAATGAGAAACGTACGCGTTTTTGTCACTCATTTAGAAAAGAGTGCGTGTTTTTACTGGTGCTCTGAAATAATGTCGTGCAATATCAAAGGCTTATAAAAATACGTATCGAGATTGCGAGAGCTCGCCAAAGCCTGTATTAGTGGCCAATATCGCGCATGCGTGTTTTTCCTGAGAAGCCGAAATGGAATTTGGTCTACAGCCCAGTTATGGCTTGCCCTCTAGATGAATTCCC
>JBFEWA010000281.1:0-4501 GCA_041546605.1 Bermanella sp. | reverse complement strand
CGTAGAACTGTCATATTATCTCTCCTGAGTAAAAGCTATTTACGTCGCTACTACTGCGTTAAAAAATATTTTCGAAATCCTCACTTAGCACGCTAAGCTCCGGTATTCTCAAAATTTTTTGCCTTGTATTAGCTTCCTCAATAACGCTTTTAGTTTTTATATATGATTTTTTAAATCTTACTTAACATGTTTTGCACTCGACGTCCGAATCCAGACGTCCGACACAAAACTACAAATTCTGTTTAAAGGCACTTTGCTGCAACGCATCTACCATGCGATTGGCAAAACCCCATTCGTTATCAAACCAAATTAATAACTTTAATAAGCGCTCGCCACTCACTCGAGTTTGCGTGCCATCAATCACCCCGCTTCTGGCGTCGTGATTAAAATCCACCGACGCATGGGGCTCATTACTAAAACCAATCAAACCGTTTAAGGCATTTTGACTGTGCTGTTTTAGCAACTGATTAATTTGTTCTACGCTCACCGGCGCTTTTAATTGCAAGGTTAAATCCATGGCCGACACGTTTAACGTGGGCACACGTAAATGCAAACTTTCAATGCAACCATCCAAGTGCGGCATGATTCGCGCAATGCCTTTTGGCAATGCGGTATCCACAGGAATAATACTGGCAACGGCAGCACGGGTACGACGCAAGTCACTGGAATAGGCATCAATCACTGGTTGGTCATTCATGGCTGAGTGGATCGTGGTACTCACACCGCTTTCAATACCAAACTCTTCATCCAAGATGGCCATCACAGGCAACACACAGTTAGTAGAGCACGAACCTACCGATACGATTTTGTGCTCGGCCAATAAATCCGTTTGGTTCACGCCAGCTATCAAAGTGAAATCCACATCACTTTCACCAGGCTGACTCAATAACACTTTCTTCGCCCCTTGGTGTAAATGAGGCTGCAATTGCGTTTGGTTTTTAAATTGTCCGGTACATTCTAAAACCACATCCGCACTGACCGCTTGCCAAGGCAATTGTTCAATGTCCGCCTGATGCAAAATGCGAATGTGTCGCGTAACGCCTTGTTTGTCGGTAATGCTCAACACATCATGCTGCACCGACACATCAAACGGAAAACGTCCGTGGGTGCTGTCGTAACGCAACATGTAGCTAATGGTTTCGCAATCCGCCAGCTCGTTAATCGCGACGATTTCAATGTCGTTTTGTAAATTGCGCTCATAGATGGACCGCAGGACACAGCGCCCGATACGACCGAAACCATTGATTGCAATTTTTAGTGACATGTATTTTCCAGTCGGAGGTCAGGAGTCAGACGACGGGCGCTATGCCCCACCCCCATTAATCAGCCCTCTGGCGAGAGTTCAATATTTTTCGTAACTCTAGCGTCAGACGTCCGACAGCAGACGTCTGACTAACACCTGTTTTACAAGGTGCTTTCTACAGCAGCAACCACCTTCTCTGTGGTAAAGCCAAAGTGCTCCATCAAATCATTGATAGGCGCAGACTCACCGAACGTCTCCATACCCACAACCGCACCGTTCAAGCCAACAAACTTGTACCAGTAATCTTTATGGGCCGCTTCCACTGCAACACGGGCAGTAATGGCAGCTGGCAGTACAGATTCAATGTACGCAGCATCTTGCTTCACGAAGATTTCCGCACATGGCATAGACACTACGCGAACTGGCGTGCCTTTCGCTTCAAGCGCTGCCGCTGCATCCATGGCTAAACCCATTTCAGAACCGGTGGCGATGATGATGGCTTTAGCATTAGCGGCATCTTTTAATACGTAAGCACCTTTAGCGATATCCGCCACTTGTGCCGCGGTACGATCTTGATGGGGTAAACCTTGGCGCGAGAAAATCATGGCCGTTGGGCCGTCGTTGCGCTCAACCGCGCTCTTCCAAGCCACTGCAGATTCAACCGCATCACATGGACGCCAGGTGTTTAGATTAGGCGTGGTACGCAGGTTAGTTAACTGCTCAACCGGTTGGTGAGTCGGGCCGTCTTCACCTAGACCGATAGAATCGTGGGTGTAAACGTGAATGGCGCGTTGCTTCATAAGCGCCGCCATGCGAATAGCGTTACGCGCGTATTCCATGAACATTAAGAAGGTGGCGCCGTAAGGTACAAAACCTTTGTGCAGCGCCACACCGTTCATGATGGCGCTCATACCGAATTCACGCACACCGTAGAATACGTAATTACCAGAAGCATCTTTGGCTTCTACGCCTTTGGCTTGTGGCCACAGCGTTAGGTTAGAACCTGCAAGGTCCGCAGAACCGCCTAGAATTTCAGGCAATGCAGGGGCTAGTTCGCAAATGGCGTTTTGCGAAGCTTTACGGGATGCAATACTTTCGCCTTTTGCTTGGCATTCTTGGATATAAGCATCGGCTTTAGCAGAGAAGTCAGCTGGTAGCTCACCTTGCATACGACGAGTAAATTCAGCTGCTTCTGTTGGGAAGGCTTTAGCATAGGCTGCGAATTTTTCGTTCCATGCTGCTTCTTTGGCTGCGCCTTTTTCTTTCGCATTCCAGCCAGCGTATACGTCTTCAGGTACTTCAAATGCACCGTGGTTCCAACCAAGACGTTCTTTAGTTAGCTTGATTTCGTCATCACCTAGTGGGGCACCGTGGCATTCTTCTTTGCCTTCTTTGTTTGGCGAACCAAAACCAATGATGGTTTTACAGCAAATAAGGGTCGGTTTGTTGGCTTCCGCTTTACCCGCTTGAATAGCCGCTTCGATGGCGGCGCTGTCGTGACCATCAACTGCAGGAATCACCTGCCAGCCGTAAGATTCAAAACGCTTAACCGTGTCATCAGTGAACCAGCCTTCCACTTCACCGTCGATAGAAATACCGTTGTCATCGTAGAACGCGATGAGCTTACCCAAGCCCAGAGTACCGGCTAGAGAGCAAGCTTCGTGAGAGATACCTTCCATCATGCAGCCGTCACCTAGGAACACATAGGTGTTGTGATCCACGATATCGTGACCTGGTTTGTTAAATTGAGCCGCCAGCACTTTTTCAGCCAATGCCATACCCACGCCGTTAGCAATACCTTGGCCTAATGGGCCAGTGGTGGTTTCAACACCTGGGGCATAACCATATTCTGGGTGACCTGGGGTTTTAGAGTGCATTTGACGGAATTGCTTAAGATCGTCGATGCTTAGCTCATAACCGGTTAGGTGCAGTAAAGAGTAGATCAACATGGAACCATGACCGTTAGATAGCACGAAACGGTCGCGGTCGAACCAATCTGGATTGGCTGGGTTGTGGTTCATATGGTCATTCCATAGAACCTCAGCGATGTCCGCCATCCCCATTGGGGCACCTGGATGGCCGGATTTGGCTTTTTGCACCGCATCCATACTTAATGCACGAATAGCGTTGGCCAGCTGACGACGATCTGTCATGAAATGACTCCTGATCTCTCTGATCTTTCAAAGGTAGTAAGGGCAGGCTTACTACAGGGCACAATAATAAAGGGGGCGTATTATCCCTGAGAATAGTCCATTCATCAATGAAGGATGGCGTTTAACTGGCTTTTCTACGCGAGTTAATGCAGTCTAGAAATCGGTTTGGAATCACAAAGGAATGACCATGAAATACCCATTAGCATTCAGCCTAATGACACTTTGCAGTCTACCCGTGTTGAGTGATAGCGAATACAACGAGTGGCTCAAGCAAAACACCATGGACATGGGGGCCGCTCAGCAAGAATTTCAAGATTATATGGATGCCGAAGATAAGGCGTTTTTGGGCTTTCTAAAGCAGAAATGGAAAGCCGTAGAGGTTAAAAAGCCCGAAGTGCTAGACACCAAGCCTAAACCTGTGATTTTACCTTCCGCCCCTAAACCCAAGCCAGAGCCCGTGGTGGCGGACACCCCTAAGATCGAACCTATTGTCATCGAGGCTCCCAAGCCCGCACCTAAGCCGTTGCCACAAGTGACTCCTGCAAAGACCCGCACCACAGACTTCACCTTTTTTGGCCATGACATTGCCATCAGCCAAGACCAGCACATCAAACAGCCTTTCAATGGCCCCATGAATAACGACCAGATCGCGGACTTTTATGGGCGCTTAGCCAGCCATCCCCATGACACAGTTATTAAAGAACTCATGGCCACAGCCAAGCGTTTGCAGCTGAACCCTTGGGGCACCGCTGTATTATTCCATCATTACGTTAAAGCGGTAGGCGCGACTCAGCACAACGCCCAGCAACTCACCACCTGGTATCTGCTGGTAAAAGCCGGTTTCGATGCGCGCATTGCCTACAACCAAAATGCGTTCTTGCTTATGCCATCCAAACAAGCCCTGTTTGGCGTCACCTACTTTACCTTTAACGGCACCCGTTATTATGCCGTGAGCATGGATGGCAAGCAGTTATCCACAGGCCGCGCTTACACCTACAGTGGCAAACACGCCCAAGCGCAAACCCCATTGGACTTTAATAATGGCCAACAGCTGCTGGCATCGAACAACATTCAACAGCGTGAGCTTGCATTCAAATACCAAGGG
>JBFEWA010000308.1:0-4058 GCA_041546605.1 Bermanella sp. | reverse complement strand
TTTTTATGGGTTTCTTTTTTGTTATCAATCTTTGCTTGTAGCTCTTCAACTTCGCCGCGTAACTTAATTAAATCAACAGCCATGTCTTCAATTTGAGCATTCTCGGCATACGCACTGACAGCACCTAGACTTAAACTTAAGCCAAGCAGTGCCGCGCTGAATACGGGTTTTATTTGTTTCATTTGCAAACCTATCACCTGTTAAACAGTACACTTTTAAGATGTGAGCTAATGTAGTTGGGCTATATGACAGGTTTGTTACATGACAATTGAGTGTCAGTAAGACTGCAGTTTTATGGCGATACCATGACAAAAGAAGGAAGCCACAAGCCAGTAATGACGGGGCTTGTAACAATACGTAGTAAAACCAGCGTGAATTATGAATTTTTTATGACACAAGCAAGAATAAGAGGCGTGATAAAAACCTAACCGCAAGGAACAAAAAGTTTACATTTCAACCCTCGCTATCTGAGCCTCAGGGCTTTAAAATGGCCTCTCATTCAGTAAGCAAATTACCCGTTGTGACCGATACCGTTCAACTCATTGAAGCTCAAGACATCACTGACATAGAAATCACCAGTGAGAACAAGTGCGACTTTTGCTCGGCCTTGTGCTGCTCCTACATCACCCAAGAGCTGGACACGCCGCGTACCATGCACGCCTTTGACGTATTACTCTGGCAGGTGGCCCACAAGGGCATTCATGTGTTTAAAGATGGCAATGGCTGGTATTTACTCAGCATGACCAAATGTGAATTTGTCATGCCGGATAATCGCTGTGGTATCTATGAAACACGCCCCATGATCTGTCGTGAGCACAGTAATGATGCCTGTGAGCGTGATGTGCCCATTGATGAAGGCTGTGATCTTTATTTCCAGACCTTTGAAGAATTGGATAACTACTGCCGCAAGCGTTTTAAGACTTGGGATAAGCGCTTAGAAAAATTTGAAGCTGAGCGCGCTAAGAAAGACAACTAAAGGATTTGCGCCCTAGAAATCAAACCCTAGATTTTGCGGCTGATTAGCCGCTAAATTCCAATCAATTACTGGCTGGCCGGTGGATTGTAAATACTCATTAGCTTGAGAAAAGCATCCTGACCCTAAGAAAGCCGCAAAATCCTTGCCTTGCTTAGATGCCCCTAACGGACTCGGGTGTGAGGTTTTAATCACACAATGCTTAGTTGTATCCACCTTGGCACACACCTCATGAGCGAACCGCCCCCAAGCTAAAAACACCACATGTTCCTTTTGTGCATTAATGTAATCAATACAGGCTTGAGTAAAACTTTCCCAGCCCTGTTTGGAGTGACTACCAGGTTCCCCTGCCCGTACAGTCAAACAAGAATTTAACAGCAAAACACCTTGGCTTGCCCAAGCATCCAAATTGCCGCTATCAGGCACGTCTAAGCCTAAATCTCGATGCAATTCTTTGAAGATATTTTTAAGAGACGGAGGGGTTTTAATGTGCGGCTGCACACTAAAAGATAAGCCATGGGCTTGGCCTTCGCCGTGATAAGGGTCTTGCCCCATGATCACCACGCGTACTTGATCTAACGGCGTCAGTTCAAACGCCTGCCAGACTTTATCTGCAGGTGGATACACCACTTGAGATTGGCGTTCGTTTGCAACAAAAGCCAATACATTTTTAAGATAGGCCTGCTGGCTTTGGTCTTGAAAAAACGCCTGCCATGAAGGGGGAAGATTCTTTGGTAAAGCCATTAATCGTCTTTACCGCTTTCATCATCACTCTCATCCAGTGACAATTTTTGCTGACGAGCCACATCAAAGATTCGATAAATGCTGATGGTAAAGTACGGTAACACAATCACATTCACTGCAAATTCTAAAATGGCTTGCGCCATTGAGCCTACCGCAATCATCTGGCTGATTAATACAATAATCACCACATAGGCCAGCATCACCACGCTTAGCAGCATGAAACTGCGGAACACTAGACCATTGCCTTTCACTAATTGATTACTGGCTTTAAGGGCTTCGATAGGAGATGTGCCATCCACCAGCGTAAAATACACAGCAAAAAAACAGCGGTATAAAACATAACAAACTGGCACAGATACAATTAACGCGATAAAACCCGCTTGCAATTGCTTGTCTTCAATACCAGATGCCAGCAAGCTGGCGATCACGCCAGCCGGAATCGCCACCACCACAGCAAACAAGCCAAATACGATACTGGTACCGGTAATAGGTAATACCTTTTTCAACGTCAGCGAGAAAGCAGAACTTAAGCTGTCGTCTTGATCTTGAGAATACTGATGAATCAACACCATGATGTAGGCAGAGAAAAACATACTCAGCAGCATCACCAACAGCATACCCAAGATACTTGGCTGCCCTGCACCCACCACAAAAAACATCAACAATGGCGATAAGCTAGAAGCCACACTTAACCAAAAAACCTTGTTAAATAGTCGGCTATAAAAATGAAAACTTTGATTTAAGATCGCAAACGCTGTCATGGTGTTTCTCTTGTTATAGTGCTCGATGATTATATCCAGCGCGGCATAGATATGCGAGCAGTGAAATCAAGCTCGTCCAACCTTAGCCGAGAGTAAGCACAAGGCATAAAAAAGCCCCGAATAAGCACATATTAGTATGTATATAATTCAGGGCTTGTTAGCGCCGCTAAAGCGGCACATGTCGCGTTACACTATTTCAAAGGACGCATATGCGGGAACAAGATCACGTCTTTGATGGTTGGGCTATCGGTAAACAACATCACTAGACGGTCGATACCAATACCCTCACCGGCTGTTGGTGGCATACCGTATTCTAGGGCTTGTACGTAATCCGCGTCATAGTGCATGGCTTCATCATCGCCCGCATCTTTTTCCGCCACTTGTTTTTGGAAGCGCTCTGCTTGGTCTTCTGCGTCATTCAACTCGCTGAAACCGTTGGCCAATTCACGACCACCTACGAAGAATTCGAAACGATCCGTCACGAATGGATTTTCGTCGTTACGACGCGCCAATGGTGATACTTCCCATGGGTAAGCGGTAATAAACGTTGGTTGATCCAATTTTTCTTCAGCGGTTTCTTCGAAGATTTCACATAACCACTTACCTGGGCCCCAAGCGCTTTGCTTAGGATCATCTTTGATGCCCACTTGTTTAGCGTAAGCTTTCAAGCCTTCGATGTTGTTTTCAGCATCGTTGATGATGGCCGGGTCAAAATCAGGATTATATTTTAATACCGCTTCGGCCATGGTCATGCGTGTAAATGGTTGCGCAAAATCATAAACCGTTTCGTTAATCACATTACCGTCGGCATCGCGATCGGTTTTCTTGATGTCAGTGGTACCTAAAACACTTAGCGCGATGGTGCGCAGCATGTCTTCTGTGGTATCCATTAGATCATGGTAATCCGCATAGGCTTGATAGAATTCGATCATGGTGAATTCTGGGTTATGACGCGTAGACAAACCTTCGTTACGGAAGTTACGGTTGATCTCGAATACACGCTCGAAACCACCTACCACTAAACGCTTCAAATAAAGCTCAGGGGCGATACGCAGATACATACCGATATCCAACGCATTATGGTGAGTTTCAAATGGTTTTGCTGTAGCCCCACCTGGAATGGTTTGCAACATTGGGGTTTCCACTTCCATAAAGTTACGATCCGTCAAATAACGACGAATACCATCCACGATTTTTGAGCGCACAACGAACAGATCGCGAGTTTCTTTGCTCATGATCAAATCAATGTAACGCTGACGATATTTGGTTTCTTGGTCAGCAAGGCCATGGAATTTATCCGGCAGTGGACGCAAAGATTTGGTTAGCATCACTAGATCGTCGGCTTTGGTTACGTTTACGTACAGCTCACCTTTACCGGATTTATGTAACGCACCGCGCGCACCAATGATGTCACCTAGGTCAAACGCGCTCTTGTAGTTCACTTCTTTTTGCACGTCTTTATCAATGTACACCTGGATTGTGCCAGAGGTATCTTGAATTTGTGCGAAAGGACCACGCTGGAACATGATACGACCAGCAACGGCCACTTGGTTATCTTGTTCTTCTAAGGTTTCTTTATC
>JBFEWA010000416.1:0-2622 GCA_041546605.1 Bermanella sp. | reverse complement strand
CCAGGGTGACTAAAGGCGAATTGTTCGGCGGTGAAGCCTCTGGCTTCGAGTAACGAAATAGCCAAGGCATCACCCATGACTAAAGCCACTGTGGTGCTGGACGTTGGGGCAAGATCCAACGGGCAGGCTTCTTTGTCTACCCCTACGTTTAAGTGGCTGTCTGCCGCTTGAGCTAGGGTAGAGTGATCATCACCCGTCATGGAAATAAGAGGCACATGCAAGCGTTTGATTAATGGGATAAGGGTGGTGACTTCGGAGGATTCACCCGAGTTGGATAGAGCAATCACCACGTCATCTTGCGTGATCATGCCCATGTCCCCGTGGGCGGCTTCCCCTGGGTGTACGAAAAAACTTGGGCTGCCGGTACTGGCAAGGGTGGCGGCAATTTTGTTGCCTATATGACCGGATTTTCCCATGCCGGTAACCACAATACGGCCTTTGCAGTTGAGCATAAGCTCGCAAGCGGTCACGAAAGCGCTGTCATCTAACTTGTCCAGCATGGCGTTTACCGCATCACGTTCAGCACCTATGGTGCGCTTGGCGGACTCTACAAAATGAAATTGACTCATATAAACCCTATTACCTCTGAGTACCGAATGCCTTTAATGCTTAATGACTAGGCTTGAACCAATAGTAAACCTAAATAGCCTAGGTAGGCCAATAACAGCACGCCACCGGCGCTGCGTCCTATGCGACCTTTGCGGCGGAAACCGTAAATGAACGCAATGAGCAGTAGGGTGATGATGAGCATGGCGCCGTAGTCACGATAGAGCACTTCGGGCTCGATTTGAGTATCGGCTACCAAGCCTGGGATCGGCATGACTGCCAATAGATTAAAAATGTTAGAGCCAACCACATTACCAATGGCAATGTCGTGATGACCTTTTAACGCGCTGGCCACGCTGGCGGCTAATTCCGGCAAACTGGTGCCAATGGCCACTATGGTTAAACCAATGATTAATTCGCTGATGCCAAAATAAAGGGCCACTTCAACCGCGCCCCATACGAGTAATTTGGCGCTGATCATTAACGCCACTAGGCCGATGACCAGCCACATAATGCTTTTGGCGGTAGAGGTGTGTTCGATGGCTTCGACCTCTTCTTCGTCTAGGCCGCTGATTTCTTGTTCGCTGGTTTCGTTGAATAGCCAGAATAAGGTGATGAATAAACAGATGATCATCACAATGCCATCCCAGAAGCTTAGGTTCATGTCTTGCAGAACCAATCCGGCAATGACGGTAACCAAAAGCAAAATCGGAATTTCTTTTTTCAGCATTTTGCCTTGAATCGGCAGAGGCGCAATCAAGGCGGTAATACCTAGCACCAAGCCCACATTGGTGATGTTAGAGCCCAGGGCGTTACCTATGGCTAGAATGCCGGCGCCGTCAAAGGATGCGGTGGCGCTAACAAAAATTTCAGGGGCACTGGTGCCTAAGGAGACAATGGTCATGCCGATTAAGAGCGGCGACATACCTAAGTGACGAGCGGTAGCGGCGGCGCCTAAAACGAAGCGATCGGCACTCCAAACCAAAACGACTAGTCCAACGATGATGGCTAAGCTGGCTGACAACATGGAAACTCACCTTGAATTTAAATAACCGGCGCATTCTACAGGCTTTTACCGACCTAACAAGTTTGACCGTGTCCTAGTAAACATCCTGCCTGGGTTGTGGCGTGGTCAGTTGCGTCTATGCTTTAACCATGGAAAGAAATTAATCGTTTTGCCAATGGGATGGCCCAATTCATGTCAACCAGCCCCGAAACATTTGTGGAATGCCGTCATGTGAGTTTTCGCCGTGGCGAACACACCATTTTCAAAGGCATTAACCTCACCATTAAAAAAGGTCAGGTGACGGCCATTTTAGGCCCCAGTGGCACAGGTAAGACCACCTTGCTGCGCCTACTTTGTGGGCAGCTTCATGCCAGTTCTGGCGAAATACTAGTGGATGGCATGGACATAGGTGAGTTAAACCGCACCGACCTGTTTCAATTGCGTCAGCGTTTAAGTTTATTGTTTCAATCTGGCGCCTTATTCACGGATATGACGGTATTTGAAAATGTCGCGTTTCCATTGCGTGAGCACACGTGCTTGCCCGAACACATGATTCGAGATTTGGTGTTATTGAGGCTGGAATCCGTGGGTTTGCGTGGCGCGGCGCAGTTGATGCCGGGCCAGTTGTCTGGGGGCATGGCGCGGCGAGTGGCGTTAGCACGCAGCTTGGCGTTGGACCCTGAATTGATTTTGTACGATGAGCCGTTCACCGGCCAAGACCCTATTTCCATGGGGGTGTTGGTGAATTTAATCCGGCAAGTGCATCAAGACTTGGGTTTAACCTCTGTACTGGTGAGCCATGATGTGGATGAAGCCCTGAGTATCGCGGATCAAGTTTACATATTGGCCCAAGGGAAAATCATCGGCTCGGGCACACCAGAACAACTACGCAACAGCGATAACCCGTTGGTCAGGCAGTTTCTATTTGGTGAGGCAAACGGGCCAGTGCCATTTCACTATCCCGCACCAGAATTAAAACAACAGGTACTGCAGCATGATTAGTTGGGTGGCCAGTATCGGTGCAAGACTGTTATACGCCTGTCAGGTGATCGGCCGCAGCGGATTGTTCT
>JBFEWA010000313.1:0-3991 GCA_041546605.1 Bermanella sp. | reverse complement strand
GTTTATGCATCATTTCAAAGCCACTGAAAATAGGTTTATAACCATGGCCAAAAAAGAATTACCCTTTTGGCAAACCAAAACCTTACAAGAAATGAGTAAGGACGAGTGGGAAAGTCTGTGCGATGGTTGCGCCAAGTGCTGCTTGCACAAGCTTGAAGATGAAGATACAGGCGAAGTGCATTACACCGAGATCGTGTGTCGCTATTTAGATCGCGAAACCTGTAACTGCACCGAGTACAAACGTCGCCAAGAGTTAGTGCCTAACTGTGTGTGGTTAAAACCAGAAGATGTAGAAGAGTTTCACTGGTTGCCATCGAGCTGTTCTTATCGCTTGATCAGTGAAGGCAAGCCGTTACCCAAGTGGCATCATTTACGCAGCGGTGATAAAAACTTAATTCATAAACGTAATCAGTCAATGTGCCGTAAAGGCATCCCGGATGATAAGATTCCGGAAGAAGACTGGGAAGATCATATTATTTGGATGGAATAATGATGGCGTACTACGATACTTATCAATGGGCTTGGGTGGCGTATTTACTAGCCGCCGTGGGCATGTACTTTGTAGTGGTAAAGTTCACTAAGTATTGGATTAATCTAGACGTTAAAAACTATGTGCGCATGATCAGCGCCGTGGTGTTATTTACCCCAGCCAGTCATACGTTAGATGGTATTCCTGCCATTGCACCTGCCTATATTGTGTTATTGGGGGAGTTGCTAACCAATGGTGTGGTTGCCGCCCTTCAAGGTTTGATTCCATTGCTATTGGCGTTGCTGTTAGGGGCCATTGCGCTGGCGGTTCAAGCGTTTATCAATAGCAAAATCGCCCAACATAAAAATAAGTAATCGTATTATTCATGGCTGCATTACTACTTAGATTAAAAAACGTTCCTGAAGATGAATACCATGATGTGTGCGCTTTGTTGCAACAACATGAGATTGCTTTTTATGAAACCAATGTGGGTTTTTGGGGGGTGGGTATGGCGGCGATTTGGTTGCAGGATGAAAACCAATTAGACCAAGCCCACACAATCTTGAACGAATACATGCAGACTCGCCAAGCCAGCGTACAGGCGGAATATGAAAAGGCCAAACAGCAAGGCCAAGCTCGCACGCTCATGTCGACTTTTATGCAGCAACCAGTGACGTTTGTGCTCTATGTGGCTGCGATTGTGGGCATCCTTGCGTTATCGCTTTTGCCTTTCTTAGGATTAGCCACGGATTAATGGCGCTTTTTATTCAGTGGATTTTTCACTGGGTCTGCCTTCATGGAAGACAAGACAGTCACTTCTAGCGATCGCGGCGCTTTCGTGCAATTTTTACACGTGCAATCTATTTTATGGCCATTGGCATTTAATGGTGCTTGTTCAAACTCTAAAATGAATTCATCTGAATAATCCGACCCAGTGTCGGATTTTGTGTTTTTAATGGGCGAGATGAATGGAGCAGGTTGGGTCAAGGTGGGGATGCCGGATTCCTTCCATGTTTTATTTTTCAGGCTCAAATTGCGCTGTATTTGTTTTTGTATTTGTTTTTGGTCCATATCAGTCATCCTAACGTCATGCACGATGGGGCAGACCTTAGGGGGTTTTGCAGAAAAAAGCATGATCCTTTTGGCTTAGTTTTTTGGATCAAAAACGCCATTAGAGTGAAAACTTGAACCGGTTCAAATAGTGATCAGATATTCATGTTTTGTGATTAGAAAGAAAAAGCCAGGCAACACAGGTGACTGGCTTGAAAGGTGGATTAACAATGCATGTACATTTATTGCGCTTTGGCTTGCGCGAGGTGCTGCTCAAATGTGGCTTTATCCACCTCCCCCACAATGCGTAGCTCAGACATCTCTTTACCATCTTTAAAAAACAATACAGCGGGTGGCCCGAATAAACCAAACTGGTTTAATAGATCCAATTGATCATCAGAGTTTGCGGTCATATCTAATTGTATGAAGCGCACATCAGTCATCTCTGCTTGCACATTGGCTTGGCTGAATATTTCACTGTCCATAATTTTGCAAGCAATGCACCAGTCAGCATAGAAATCCAATATGGCCACTTGATTGGCCTTTTGCGAATCCCATAGGGCTTGTTTGAATTGGGCTTGAGTGGTGATACGCGTCATATTATGGGTATTCGATGATGGGGTGTTGGAGGCCTGTGCTACCGAGCTTATTTGACCCATATGCGCAAGAGGTTGTAATGGGTTGGTTTGGCCGGATGCGGCACCAATGATTAAAAGGGCACCGTAAAGACTCATGATTAAGCCAAAGGATTTGAATAAGCGGCCCCAGCCTTGGGTACCCTGTTCAAATGCCCCTAGATACACACCGCTGCCAATTAATAGCGTTGCCCAAAGCATCATGGTGACACTGGCGGGCACAATACGTTCGAGTAACCAGATGGCGACACCTAATAGGGCCACGCCAAATATACTTTTCACCGCGTCCATCCACATGCCGGCTTTGGGTAAAAAGCGCGAGCCACCGGTTCCAATGAGTATTAATGGCAAACCCATACCCAGTCCAAGGGCCAATAGCGCGGCACCGCCTAATAGGGCATCCCCTGTGGTGGAGATATACACCAAGGTGCCTGCCAGTGGCGCGCTGACACATGGGCTAACAACTAAAGCCGAGAGTACTCCCATGATGGCCACGCTGATGAGTTGGCCACCTTGTTGTTTGTGGTTCCACTGGTTGAGTTTGTCCTGTAAGCCCCGTGGTAGTTGCAGTTCATAAAAGCCAAACATAGCCAGAGATAGCACCACAAATACCGCGGCAAAGGAGCCTAATACCCAAGGACTTTGTAGATACAGCTGAATATTCGCCTTAGCTCCGAAGTAACCCACTAAAACACCGGCTGTGGCATAGGCAAAGGCCATGGCCAGAACATAGGTCAAAGACATAATGAAGGCTTTGCGTGTGGTTATGGATTCCCCTAGGCCCACAATAATGCTGGAAAGAATGGGAATCATAGGAAATACGCAAGGGGTAAACGCCAAACCCACACCCAGTGCGAAAAAGATCAGCATTTGCCAAACAAGGCTGCCAGATTGCAGCAGGGCAGTAATAGATGACACGTCTTCGCTGTTTACACTAGGGGCGGCTTCTTGGGAGGCGTCATCGGTCATGCTTGCCAGGCCCATGTTGGAGACATCCAAGGTGCGAGTTTGTGGTGGATAGCATAAACCCGCCTCGGCACAGCCTTGATACGTTAATTTAATGGGGCTACTAGAGACGGTGCGGGTGGTGACATTTAATTGGTGTTTAAAGATCTGCACCTGCCCGAAATAGTCGTCTTCTTTTTCTAAAGGGGTTTGTACAAACTCAAGCGGAAGAGTCTGCCCATCTTGCTTAATGGCGAGACGAGACAAATACAAATAATAACCATCTGCAATATCAAACTGGACTTGGAGCTGATCCCCAGCCAGCTCATAGGTGTAGTTAAATGCTTGATCAACAGGCAGAAACTCAGGCTCATCGGCGTGACTGATGACACTGAATAAGGTCACGCTGAGCCATACAATATAGCTGATGAGTGCATGTCTCATAAAAATGCTCCTTTTATTTGATACAAGCATGATAATTCTGTAAATGTTAAGGAATCCTTAAGATTCACACTCCATACTAAAAACATAAAACAAAAGGTGCCGTTATGAATAAGACCATTTCCTTGCTAACAAAACTTGTACTGACACTGGCTTTAATGACAAGTCTGCCGAGTTATGCTGAACAGTGGTTGAATAAATTTGATCTTAATCAGTATAAAAACAAGGTGGTGTATCTGGATTTTTGGGCGTCTTGGTGTGGGCCTTGTCGTAAATCATTTCCTTGGATTAATGAAATCCAGGAAAAGTACAAAGACAAGGGCTTGGTTGTGATCGGTGTGAACCTCGATACCGATATGGCACAAGCGAAAGAATTCTTAAAAAGTGTGCCAGCAAACTTCCGTTTGTTTTCCGATCCAGATGGCAAGTTAGCTGAAAAATATAAACTCAT
>JBFEWA010000375.1:0-3041 GCA_041546605.1 Bermanella sp. | reverse complement strand
GAATAATCAAAGGGGCGCCTGCATGATGAAACCATATTTCATCGTGTTGGATGCGATGCCAAGCCGAAAAATCATGGCTTTCTAGTAGGTAGTGAATAGCCGTTGCGCAATAGCGCTCACCTTTTGCGGTGGCAGTTAGCTGAGAGGATTGATAAATACGGCGGTAATAACCCCCTTCAGGGTGGGGTTCAAGTTTTAGATGATCGATCCAGTACTGACTATGATTCATTGCGCTTGTCGAGTGGCGAACCAAGTACCTGAACACTTTTGTTGTTTCATGGTTACAAACCAAGAGCCCTTTGCTTTGTTGGCCAGCAGTTGCCCTTGAATGTAATGGCCTTTGGAATCCGATAAATAAAAATGACCGCCTTCTTTAATGACGCCATCCATTGCTGCACATTTATCCAGAAAGCAATAAAAGTCGATATGCATATTGCCTTTATGGATGGTAAGCCCCACGTCTCCTTCTTTTACGCACTCCCCGTGATCTGTTTCGAACACGCCTTTCATGTCACTTTGCCCCAAGCCGCTATCGCAGCTTGCGAGCAAACAACAACATGAAATGAGTATTAATCTGGCGTAATTGGCCATCATTTGCCTTTAAAATTTGCGGGTCTTCTTTCTATTAAAGCAGATACTGCCTCCATGTGGTCTTCTGTTTGGTGCAAATTTGCCTGAATTGCCGCACTCATTTGCAATAAACTGTCTAGAGGTAGGGTGGTTCCCGCCCTTAGTAGCTGTTTGGTGGCGCGTAATGCCTGAGGTGGGTTCACCGCAATGCGTTGAGCCAGTGCCATGGCTTCGTCCATTAGTTGCTCGGGCTCCACTAATTTATTCAGCATACCCCACTCATAAGCTTGTTCTGCACTGATGGCTTCACCGGTAAACGCCATTTCCGCAGCGCGACCATAACCTGCGATACGCGGTAAAATCCATGCACCACCATCACCCGGAATGATGCCCACTTTAATAAAGCTTTCGGCAAATGAAGCGCGAGTACTGGCGATGCGCATATCGCAATACATGGCTAGATCACAACCGGCACCCACGGCAGGACCATTCACGGCAGCGATGGTAGGAATATTAATGTTATGCAGTGCTTGCGGAATGCGTTGAATAACTTTGCCGTAATTTTCACGTACGTCATTGGCTTGGCCTGCGAACATGCCTTCTTTACTAAGCATGTGCTTGATGTTGCCGCCGCTGGAAAACGCGGAGCCGGCACCTGTAATGATTAAACATCTTAGTTGCGGGTCGTCGCTCACTTGGTTTAAACATTCAATAAATTCTTCCACCACTTCTATTTCAGAAATGGAGTTACGTAATTCAGGTTGGTTTAAGGTGAGAATTGCAATGTGTTGTTGGCGTTCGAAAAGTATACGAGACATAACCGCTCCTTATAACAATGCAGTCATAGTGAGCGGCTCGCAGGGGTTTTGCAAGATTGAAAAGGGCGCTAGTTAATGCCTAACAACTTGTGAGTTTGCAGAGACATGCGCCATTGTGGGTGATCTAAACAATACTGTGTGGCAGCTTGCATGTTTTCACGAATGATCATGCCACTGTTTTCGATGCCGTAATCTGCCATGGGTGACAGATAATAATAATCCGCTGCAATGTGCAGTACATCTTCAGGATTGATGTCCACTTGCGGAAATACGAGTTTTAATTCGTTGCAGCGTTGGATAATGACGTCACTTTTACCTTTCGGGCTAATGCACACCCAATCTAAATTGTGAGGCAAAGCCAGTGTGCCATTACTTTCAACGGCGCATTCAAACCCAGCCTGTTGAAAATCCGCCACTAACGCTTCCGTTAATTGCAGCGCCGGCTCGCCACCGGTGAATACGACGTAAGGTTTTCCCTGTTCGCGGTTGGGCCATAAATTCAAAGCCAATTGCAGTAATTCCGCTTGAGAATACACGCCGCCGTTTTCACCGTCTGTGCCGGTAATGTCCGTATCGCAGAACTGGCAAAGCGCCGCTTCGCGGCCCGATTCTTTACCGTTCCAAAGGTTGCACTTGCTAAAGCGAATAAAAACCGACGCGCGGCCCGCACGGGCACCTTCACCTTGTAAGGTGTAAAACGCTTCTTTTACTTTAAAACTATCTGCTTTCATTTATTCGTAAGCAACCGGATCTGTAGCGCCGTTTTCAGCAAAGGCTTCTAAACGCTCCACGCATGCACCGCATTTGCCGCAGGCTTTTTCACGCCCGTTGTAACACGTCCAGGTGTTCTCATAGGTGAGGTTCATGCTTAAACCGTCTTTTAAGATTTCACCCTTGGTGGAATTCAAGTACGGGGTCTCGATACTGATAGGCTGGTAGTTTGCGATCTTGGCCACATCATTCATGGCGTGCACAAACTCAGGGCGACAATCTGGATAGATCACATGGTCGCCAGAGTGGGCACCGTAATACACGCGGCTGGCTTCAATATCCACGGCATAACCAATGGCAAGGGATAACAAGATCATATTGCGGTTGGGCACCATGGTGCTCTTCATGTTATCCGCTTGGTAATGACCTTCTGGTACATCAATATCACCCACCAAAGAAGAGCTTTGCATAAGTTGATTAATAGGGGAGATATCCAGAATCTTATGGGGCACATTTAATTGCTGACATACCTTACTGGCCACTTCCACTTCTTTAACGTGCTTTTGGCCATAGTTAAAGGTAAGTGCGTAGACGTCATAACCGTCATGAATCACTCGATTTAATAGTGTGAAAGAGTCCATGCCTCCACTGTAAATAACTACTGCTTTATCTTTGCTCATAAAAGCCCCCTAAAATTTGCCGGCAGTATAGCAAAGACGCAAACACTAGGACATGGCTCTGATTGACTAGGGCTTGGGTATGATCTTGAGCTTGAGCTTGCTGTCGGCAGGTCTTGCTACGTGACGTGCAGTTACTACTTATATATGTATACAGAGTTTATAAGGCTGAATACTGCTTTATATAGGCAAGTAAAAGCGGCCTATTATTATTTGTAGTTTTTTTACAGAAAGCCGTTGACAGGAAAACTCAAGTGCGTAGAAT
>JBFEWA010000356.1:0-3323 GCA_041546605.1 Bermanella sp. | reverse complement strand
GATTTTTCAATACCCTATCACTATGTAAAAGCAGCCCTAAGAGGCCCGCAATTACATCAGGTGGACATACCTAAACTACTTCAGCGTTCTGGTATCTTAGAGGATGTGCTACACGAACCGAAAGCACGTGTCACCGCTAAGCAATACGCAACCCTAATCCAGAATATTTGGCTGGAAATGCAAGATGAATACATGGGTCTAGGCCAAGAAGTCAGCCCACTGGGTTCTTTTGCCATGATGTGTCATGCGGTTATACATTGCCCTAATTTAGAAAAAGCGTTTCGTCGTGCCTATCGTTTCTATGGTTTATTTTTACACCTGCCCGAGATCACCCTCGAAGTGGACGGTGATGTGGCAACCATACGTGTGGATGAAAGTAAGCTGAACGACCCCGATCATTTTCTAATTGAATCCATTCTGGTTATTTGGCATCGCTTTGGCAGCTGGTTAATTGGTCGACGCATTCGCCTGTTGGATGCCCATTTTAAATTCGACACACCAGTTAACCATTCAGAATATCAGCGCATTTTTTATTGCGATATCCACTTCAACAGTGACTTCACGGGCATTCGCTTTCCTATTAAATTTTTACAAAATAAACTTGTACAAAATGAAAGCACTCTCAAACAATTCTTAAAGCAAAGCCCAGCGGATCTATTAGCACGACCCGACGAAGGCAATAGCCTTATTACGCAAATTCGCGAAATCATTGGCTCGGATTTATCGACTGAACTGCCGAATTTTGAATATGTTGCGCAAGCGTTACACACCAGCCCACAGACGTTACGTCGTCGTCTAAAACAAGAAGGGTTAACTTACCAGGAACTCAAAGATCAATTACGCCGCGACAGCGCGTTATACTATCTAGAGCGTGGCGACTTGAGTATTCAAGAAGTAGCAGAAAAACTTGGATTTTCTGAGCCCAGTACATTCCATCGGGCATTTAAGAAATGGACGAACATGACCCCTGGCGCTTACCGCCAAGGAGAAGAGATCACCCTAACCGACCCAATAGCCAAACCATGAGTCATACCCTTAGCGATTTAGTCATAGTAAAAGACAGCCCTATTCACGGCAAAGGCCTATTTGCCAAAACCGCCATCAAAAAAGGGACCGTCATCGGCACCTTGGAAGGCAAATCCTGCAAGCAAGACGGGCCCCATGTCCTATGGATGAACGATGGCCAGGACAAATTCAAAGTCACAAACGACTTGAAATACATCAACCACAACAAACGGGCCAATGTTGCCTATTATGACGATTTCACCGTTGTGGCCTTAAAGAACATTAAAGCTGATCAAGAATTACTCCATGATTACGGCGATGGCTGGGAATAGAGACACAGTGTTCACCTAAAGCAAGACATCGGTCACAGCTCTATCATTTTCCTTTGTGCTATCACGCCTATGCCGCTAGTGTATAAGGCATAAGTAGTACGATTTTCATTGAAACGGATTTCATGAGACAATTGAGCAAAATTTAACCACCACTTCGCCGCAGTAAAGGCGACCATTAGGTTATGCAATACATACATCTTCTGAAAGGCTTTCGCTTCACGCTCTTCTGGCAAATCCTATTAGGAATGACTGTCACCCTAGGCCTAACCATAGGCATTATTTGGGCATACCTTGGCTATAACCTAAATCATCTGCTCGAAAAACAAACCGATGCCTTTGCTAATACCATTACCCAACAAGCCGCTGACAGCGCCGCTGAAATGGTCATGGCATCCGATCATCTCGCCCTGATCTCCATGCTGGATAATCTTGTCATAAAAAATGCGAGCATTCGTGAAATGCGCATTTATGACGACCAAGGCAACATGCTTGCCCATAGTATTCATTCGCCAAACCTTGAAGATGAAAACACATTCAAAATTTATCAAACCCCTATTTTCTTTCACGATGTTCAAGCCGGTGAAATCAGCCTAACTCTGGACAACAGTGTCATTAGGGAATCCCTTATCCGCACACGCAATATCCTGAGTATCATAGTAACCAGCATTGGCATTTTGGCCTTACTCATTGCCACTTGGTTAGCCACCAACATCAGCGCACCACTGATACGCTTACAAAAAGTAGCCAGCGCCGTGGCCAATGGGGATCTCAACCCTAAACTGCCACAGCGTAAAAATGATGAAGTGGGAGATCTGGTACTGAGCTTTGACAACATGCTGCAAGGATTAAGAGACAAAGAATCCATTGAACATAAATTCAGCAGTTATATTTCAAAAGACATTGCCCGCGGCATATTGGCGAATTTACACACGAAAAAATCGCCACTGCAAAGCGTAAGCGGCTCCGTTTTATTTGTGGATATTGTAGGCTTCACCCAACTCAGCGAACGTTCAAAACCAGAAGAAATCGCTGACATTTTGAACCACTATTATTTCTTACTGCATCAAGCTGCCAAAATGTATCGTGGCTCGGTAGACAATTATATTGGTGATGGCGCCATGCTGACGTTTGGCGTGCACAAAGAAGATCAAAAACACAGCATCAATGCCATTTGCTCCGCTCAAATATTTTTACGCTTAGCCGATCTTATGAACGCCCAGAGAAAAGAAAAAGGTTTAAGCAGCCTTGAATTTCGCCTTGGCTTACATTGCGGAGAAATGCTGGCCGGCACCATAGGTTCCAGTGAACGCATGCAATTAACCATCACTGGCGACACAGTCAACCTCGCTGCGCGCCTATGTGAACAAGCGGATGCCAACAAGCTCATGGTCAGTGATAATATTCTACATCACCCCTCTTCCGCTGATCTCATTGTGACAGAACCACCCAAGCCATTGACGGTCAAAGGCAAGTCAAACACCATAAATGGCCACCATGTGATTCGCTTAGCGCCTAAATTTAACCGTCTACTGATGCAGCAAGAAGCTGAAATGGAAGCCATGCAATATGAATAAAGCGTGCATCGTACTGCTATGCACCTTTATCGCAGGATGCAGTTCACTACCTCAGAAAATATGGTCTGAAGACACAGACAGCCTATTGTCACGCCATGCTTACAAACAAGCACTAGAACAGGCACAGCAATCCAAGCCTAAAGACACAAAGCTCATTAATAACATTCAGAGCCAAGCCAACCTCTATCGACGCAAACAGCTCAAACGCGTGCAAACCCTATTGATTCAAAAACAATGGCGTGAGGCAGAAGATCTTTTATTGCATTTGGTCCAAACCCAACCTTGGCACAAACAGTATGAACGCGTGCAGCAGCAGCTTACTCAATTGCGCTCCGAAGAAGCCTTAAGCCTTGCCATCGAACAATGTTTAGCAGAGGCCACTCTTTTAAGTATCAAACTGCAACAGTCCAAT
>JBFEWA010000513.1:0-1383 GCA_041546605.1 Bermanella sp. | reverse complement strand
GGGCAGTTTTCGTCCGCCCTATTGGCCCTTGGCCATGAAGTGACACTCACCGACATCAGCCAAGAAATGCTCAACGAAGCGCAATTGATTTATCAGGAAGTGGCTCCAAATCAAAGCGCCCACTTTATTTGCACAGCGTTACAAGATTTAAAACAACATGTGAGCACTCAATTTTCGCTGGTGCTGAATCACGCGGTATTAGAGTGGCTTGAGCATCCTCTGGACGCCATTAATATACTTGATGACTTTGTGGCCCCCGATGGTTATTTAAGTTTGATGTTTTACAACCGCCACGCCATTGTGTGGCGAAACCTAATGAATGGCTCATGGCAACGGGCGCATAATGATTTTTTCCACCATGACAAAAATCACTTAATGCCGCAAAACCCATTGGATCCACAGGACGTTCTACAGCATGCACAGGCGTTAGGGCTTGAATTAAAATCTTGGCGCGGCATTCGTTGTGTCCATGACCATATGCCCAAATTCATGCGTGATAAAAAAACCTTAGATGAATTTGTTGAAATTGAGTCTCGCATTGGTTTACAAGCCCCGTATCGAGATTTAGGCCGATACGTGCATATGCTTTTTCATAAACCTGCGCAATAACACTGACATCAATAGCACTGACATAGTTATGACTCCAGCCATTAATCTTGCGAAAAAACACAACATCCCCCACACCATTCATGAGTACAGCCATGATGACAATCACCCATCCTATGGCGAAGAAGCCGCTGAAAAGCTAGGCATTTCAACCGCCCAAGTGTTCAAAACCTTAGTGATTGAAGTGGACGCCAACGCATTAGTGGTATGCGTGGTACCGGTAAGTCATAGTTTGAATTTAAAAGCCGCCGCTAAAGCCGTTGGAGCAAAAAAAGCCAACATGGCCGATAAACAAGATGTGCAACGCAGTACAGGCTATGTATTAGGAGGCGTGAGCCCATTGGGACAAAAGAAGCGACTCAAAACCCTGATTGATGAATCTGCACAAACATTCGCAACCATTTATGTGAGTGCCGGAAAGCGCGGATTGGAAATTGAATTGGCACCACAGGATTTACAATCCTTATGTGGTGCGCAATTTGCCGATATTAAAGCGTAGATTCTTTAAACATTGGCAATGATGGTTGCCCTTAACGGGGCCGGATGACCTTCTACGGTTTTACGCGGATCATTGGGATCAAGAAAGTCTTTTAAAGAATTAAACCCCATCCACTCTGTGGTGCGTTGTTCTTCTAGCGTCGTGTAATTTTGTTCCACAATGCGAACATTTTTGAAGCCTAAACGGCGCATCCATTGGCACAAGGTTTTCGCACTGGGCAAAAACCACACATTACGCATCATGGCATAGCGATCGTCCGGTACTAATACTTGCCCTTC
>JBFEWA010000128.1:0-7842 GCA_041546605.1 Bermanella sp. | reverse complement strand
CGCCAAAGCGTTCGTGCAATGACTTGGGTGATTTTTTCGCCCTTGGGTAGTTCGATGCCATAATCTCGTTGGATTTTTTCGGCTAATAATCCATTAAACGGTGCGGCAATGAGGTTTGTAATAAAAGTGAAGCTCAAGCCGTAGGCAATCAACAGCGCTAATCCAAACACCAACCAGAATATCCAAGCCATGAAATGAAGCCAGCTAGGTACGTAATTAAGAGCAATGTCGATTACATCTGCAAAGAGGGTAATCAAAATACCGGTAAGCAGGATAAATAAGATGAAGTTAGCAATTAATGGAATGAGAATGTATCGACGATAGCCAGGGTGGCTAAGCAATTTCAGAGAGCTGAATAGGTGGTGCATAGGCTTGTATATAAAATGTATAAAAGATGGCCAACTTTAGCCATATCTGAGCTTTGTAACAAGTGTCTATGATAGAATCCTGCCTTTATTTGCGTTGTAAGAAATTATGCCTGTTACTCATTTCATTACCCATCAGATCAATAAAGATCCAAATCAGCCCGGTGCCATGGTCAGTTGTGCCGAACATGAGGCCTTTCAGGAAGATTATGCGGCAAAGGTGATGGCACAATTGCGTCAAGTTTTCATTGCTCGTGCCAGTAAACGCTATGGTGAATTCACCCCAGAAGCGCCTCAATTCAAAGGATTAACACTGGATTGGTTGGAAAATAAACAGTCTTTCCTGTCGTATACCCAAAGAATCACTAAGCTGTTTGCTGAAAAATTCGACAACACGCAATTTGAAATGCAAGGCTATTTAGCCTTTATTGCTGAGCAATTGGCTGACGGCGATCGCTTGTATGTTTACCACTTGCGAGAAAAGAGTAATGTGGCTTTTGATCAAGAAATGTCCTTAGTTGAAACCCGTTACATCGACTTTTCAAATACAGGGTTTGCACTTTGCGTAGACACTACAGCATTGCAGGCTGCTGGCAGCGAAAAGTATGTGAGTTTCAGTTATGGGCGAGGGGAAAAGGCCGTACAAAATGTATTTTGTGAGTTTTGTGGGTTTTCAGACACCATAAATGTGGAACAAGAAACGCAAGAATTTTTACAAATAGTGGACGAATACACCAAACAACTGCCACAAGAGCAAGCCAATGAAACTCGCAACAAAGTAGTTGAGTTTTGTATGGAGCAGGATAAATACGGCGCGGCAGTTGAATTCAAAGCCTTGTCACAAGAGTTGGATGAAACGGCGCCTGAAAAATTTGAACAGTTTGTTCAGCAAAAACGCCAAGAGCATCGACAAGCTGTCGCTGCGCAAACACAAGAAGCTGTGGTTGCTGTTGAAAAAACCGAGTTTATTCCGGATCGCAAAAGTCTAAAAAACTACATTCGCTTTAGTGGCAAAAACAAAGACGTCACCTTGAGTTTTTCGGCCACGGCTTTAGGGCAGGATGTTACATTTAATGCCAATAGCAACAGCCTAACATTGACTAATTTACCCAGTCGTTTGTTAAAACAATTAAAGCAAGAAGCGGGTTTTCAAGCAGAAAAAGACGCTCAGTAGCAATTATTTGGCTGGCCAATCGTTGCGTTTGCATGGTTGGCCAGTACCTGCTGCGACATGAGCTTTTCAAAGTCAATCAGAGAAAGTGCCTGAGGTGCTTCAAACCATGGCTTAAAGAAGTTCTCCCAGTGAATGAAAATAATTTGTTGAGGCTTCAGTTGTTGAATAAGCCCAGTGGGGTAATTTTCAACATGATCAAACGACGCAGCCGCTAAATAGACCTGATCTACTTCAATACCATCCGAAATCTCGGGTACGCCTACAGGGTAGCGAGAGGCGGAAGTCTGAATAAAAATACGTTTCACAACCTCAGTACCTTTAGGTGCCGCCATAAAATCCATTAACCAGGTGAGGTTAGTACCTTGTGACCAGTCCCAAACGTATTTGGGGGCTTCATCTACTGGGTGCTGATGAATGGCGGGGAATAAATTAATGCCTAAGGCTTGTGGGGCATGTTCTGAAGGGATGGCTTTTACGCGTATGAAGCCGTCAGCGATCCATTGCCACTGATTAAAATTCTCTGAGTTAAAATGCGTGAAATTTAAATGAGATAGGGTTGGTGATAATAAAAACGCTGTGCTTTGGCTCACTAGAATTTGTGCATCTTGTTTGAGGTATTCTTGCAAAGCAGGCAGGTCTGCTGCGTGATCATAGTGGCCGTGCCCAATTAAAATAGCACTGACATCTTGCTGAGCGTTGCCAAGGGCTTTTTCTATGTGCTGCTTTGAACTGACATAAGGGGTAAAGGAAATGATATCCCAAAGGCTCTGCGGGCTGTAAAACGGATCGGTTAAGATCCGCTGGCCCTTGTAATGAATATCCAATGCTCCCACACCTAAATAGCCAATGGAAACGGTGTTCTCATCACCAGATGCGCATAGTGCAGCACTGTTGGCGGTTATGGATATTGCCCCAAACGTAATGAGAGTTAGGAAAGGTAGAACGAGTCTTTTCATGATTACTTTCCTTAATGCAATCTCTCAAATTTAATCCTATTGATATGGCAATTTGATGACAGTCATATCAGCCAAGTACGAACAGCGCTGACGACAAAGGCCAATAGTAAAATCCATAAAATAGGCAGCTTAATAAAGCGCAATAAAATGAAGCCCATGGCAGCGATGGCTAAATCCATGCTGTCGTGAATGGCGGAAGTAAAAATGGGATCATAAAGGGTGGCAAACAATAACCCTACAACTGATGCATTTACACCATGAATGAGGCCCGCCACTTTTGGTCGTTGTGCCAGTGTTTGCCATTGTTTGTGCAGTGCTAAAATCAGAATGAAACCCGGTAAAAATATACCTAGCGTGGCGATAATGGCCCCTAACCAAGCTTGTGGATGAGACAGTGCCCCAAGGTAGGTGGCAAAGGTAAACATGGGGCCAGGAATGGCTTGGGCGGCGGCATAGCCTGTGATGAAGGCGTTCTCCCCAATGGATTGTGCAAAGTAATCTTGTAACAACGGTAATACCACATGACCACCACCAAACACTAAACTACCTGCAATAAACGTCTGCTGGAAGAGATCAGAGATCGGCAATATACCGCTTAAAATCACTATAAATAATCCACCAAAGATGGCTAATGGCCAGGCATTAAACTTTGCATATTCTGTGCTTTGAGTGGCTTGGGAAGGTAATACCAAGCTGCCATAAATGGCGGCTAACGCTAAGCAAATGATTTGTATGAAAGCATTGGGGATCAACCAAATGGCACAGGCTGTGAGTGTGGCCAAAACAATCGTGTGATTATTTTGGCAAAAGTTCTTCGCCATGCCTAACACGGCATCTAGCACAACAAATACAGCAAAGATTTTTAATACGGCAATTAACTCAATCACGAACGGTTGTTGGGTGAACTCGCTAACCCCTAGAGCAATGCCGAGCATGAGTAAGAATGAAGGTAGGGTAAAACCAATAAAAGCTAAAATGCCACCTAATAAGCCTTGGCGTTTCAAACCAATGGCGAATCCAACTTGGCTAGAGCCTGGGCCAGGTAAAAACTGGCTTAATGCGATGAGTTGGCTGTATTCGGTATCCGTTAACCATTTTTTTTGTTCAACAAAGGTGGTGCGGAAATAACCAAGATGAGCAGCCGGCCCACCAAAGCTGGTGCAGCCTAATAGAAAAAACTGTGCAAATAGGGAGAGTGCTTGTTTCATGATAAAGGCCAATAAAATAAATGGCCTAATCTTAGCAATTTGATTAAAGAAATGTCACCAATCGACTTGGAAAAAGAGGCCTGCATGCACACAGGCCTTAATTGGGGTTTTGGGTTGATTAGAATTTATAACCAAAGTTCACACGGTAAACCATTGGGTCCAAATCATAGTCAACGGTTAGCTTACCAGCGCTGCCTTCAAGAGTGGCGGTAGTGCCAATTTTGGCATACATGGCAGAAGCATTGACGAACATGTTTTCATTGATGTTGTAATCCAAACCCGCTTGTACTGCTAGGCCAACAGATTCATCTAGATCAAGCTTTTGGTATGCACCATTAAGATCTGAATCCACTTTTTCATCAAAGAAGACGGTGATATTTAGACCGCCACCCACATAAGGTTGCAGTGCACTCTCATTGTCCATGAAGTAATACTGTGCGCTAATGGTAGGTGGTAAGTGTTTTACTTCACCAATATTAACGCCAGCTAATCCGCCTTTACCTTTTAGTTTGTGTGTAAAAGGGGTTGCACCTAATACCTCAACCCCAATTTTATTGGTAATCATATAAGTCCCAGAAATACCTAACTGGGTGTTGTCATTTGCTGATGCTTGAGCGCCAGCAATTTGGTCAACATCATTTGATGTGTTTTCAGGATTAACTGATGCGGTTCCAACACGCATCAAAATATCACCGGCTTCATAAGCCATTGCAGGTACGCTTGTTAACATAGCGGTTGTGATTAAAAGAACAGGGGCGTTTAGTTTTTTTATCATGGGGTTTCCTTAGATTTCCCGTGGGTTTTTCTGCATGTTATGTCGGGACATATTGGCACGACTGATCTAAATCAAATTACTGGCGTAAAATAACTTATTTTTTTCAAAGCCAAGGAAAGCTGATACAAAACAAGATTTGCATTCGAAAAGTGTAATAAAAAGAGGTAATGGGGAAAGCTATCCCCATATGATTTATATCAAATAAAAAATAAAATCGAGCAAGAAATGATCGATTTTATTTGATGGCTAACTTAAGGGTTTGTTGGGCAAGGGCTTCTAAAGTGATGTCACCCTTGGGTCGATACCAGGTGGTGGTCCAACCAATGGCACCGGTTAATAGTCGACGCAAAATAAATGCATCGTGCTCGATTAATCCGTCTTGTCTACCCTGATTAATGGTACTTAACCATAGGCTTTCGTATTCATCTCGTAATTGCAAAATGTATTTTTGTTTATCTTCACTTAGGCTACGCCATTCATATACCAAAACCCCCATGGCCTCGCCGGTATCCGTATGAATCGACGCCAGTTCGCATTCGATTAAAGCAAGCAGCTTGGCCTTAGGGTCTTGGGCATGTTTTAAAGCTTCATGCATACGAGCGATGTTGATGACGATGGTTTCTTCCATCACACAAAGCAAAATGGCTTCTTTACTTTTGAAGTGATGAAACAAACTACCAGACTGGATGCCCACGGCGGCGCCCAGCTCACGCACTGTGGTGCGTTCATAGCCTTTGTTTTTAAATAAGTGCGCAGCGGCGCGCATCAAGCGGCCTTTGGCACTTTGTGGGTCGGTAATGCGCCCAGATGAGACGAGTTCACTTAGCACTGCATCCACGATGGGGTCCTTAACAGTTGGCATATTTGGCCATTATTTATGAAACATTTGGTATTGTAAACCAAGCGCTTGCTTGGTAGGGTGAAGGAATTGAAATATAACGCCTTTTAAGGGAAGCCAAATGTCCTATAGCAGTGTGTTTAAACCGGATCTTTTAGCCAATACCGTCATGATTGTAACCGGCGGTGGTAGCGGTATTGGTCGTTGCTGTGCCCATGAGTTATCCGCTTTGGGTGCCCATGTGGTGCTGATTGGCCGCAAGGAAGAGAAATTACAGAAGGTTCAGTCTGAAATTATTGAAGACGGCGGAAGCGCGGATTATTGGGCGTGTGATATCCGTGAAGAGGAGTCTGTTAAGGCCACAGTCAAAGCAATCAAAGAAAAACACGGGGTGATCCATGGCTTGTTAAACAATGCAGGTGGTCAGTATCCATCCCCTTTGGCGGCCATAAATCAAAAGGGCTTTGAAACCGTGGTGCGTACCAATCTCGTAGGTGGCTTTCTCTTTGCTCGCGAAGTCTACAACCAATCCATGGTGAAAACCGGTGGCAGCATCGTCAATATCATTGCGGATATGTGGGGCGGCATGCCGGGTATGGGTCATTCCGGTGCTGCCCGTGCCGGCATGGAGAATTTTACTAAGACAGCCGCTTTTGAATGGGGTCAATCCGGGGTGCGGGTTAACGCCATTGCCCCAGGCTGGATTATCTCTAGCGGTATGGACACCTATGAAGGGGCGTTCAAAGCCATTATCCCTAAGTTAGAACAAGCGGTGCCTTTATCACGTATGGGGACAGAATCAGAAGTGAGCAGTGCCGTAACCTTTCTATTAAGCGAAGGCTCAGCCTTTATCAGCGGTGCCACTTTGCGCATTGATGGTGCCGCTTCATTGGGTAATCGCATGTGGCCATTGCCAAAAGCGAAAAACAATACACCTTACAACGGCTTTCATCGTGCAGTAATGCCAGATGTATTAAAAGAACATGAAAAGCAGGAGGCCTAACCATGCCAGTGTTGCAATCTGAGATAGATGTTCATGGACAAGGTTTCGCGGCTAATCGCGAAGCCATGCAGCAATGCATCGATGAGTTTCGTGCCATCGAACAAAAAGTCATTGAAAAAGAACTAGAAAGCAAAGAGAAATTCATTAAGCGAAAAAAACTACTGCCTCGTGAACGTCTAAATCGTTTACTTGATGCTGGCTCGCCGTTTTTAGAGGTCATGGCATTAGCGGGTTACAAAATGCATGACGATAAAGATGGCTCCGGCGCCGGTGGTGGCATCATCGCAGGTATTGGTTATGTGGCAAACATTCGCTGCATGATTGTGGTGAATAACTGCGCCATCAAAGGGGGGACTATCTCGCCTGCAGGTTTGGATAAATCATTACGCTTACAAGAAATTGCACAAGAAAATAATCTACCTGTGGTGAGTTTATCGGAAAGTGGCGGTGCAAACTTAAATTATGCCACGGATATTTTTGTAAAAGGCGCCAAGGCATTTGCCAATCAAGCGCGTATGTCCGCTCAAGGTTTACCACAAATCACCGTTGTCCATGGTAATGCCACCGCAGGTGGTGCTTATCAGCCTGGTTTATCGGATTGGGTGGTGCTAGTAAGAGGCAAAGCCAAAATGTTTTTGGCGGGTCCACCATTATTAAAAGCTGCCACAGGTGAAATTGCCACGGATGAAGAATTAGGTGGCGCGGATATGCATGCGCAGACTGCTGGTACTGCGGAGTATTTAGCAGAAGATGATGCCGATGGTATTCGCATTGCTCGTGAAATCATGCAAAGCCTGCCTTGGAATGATCAAGTAAGCCCAGACGCTTTAAAACCACATTTATATGCCGAGCCTTTATTCTCACCAGAAGAGCTCATTGGCGTTGTACCTGCTGATTCAAAGCAACCTTATGATGTACGTGAAATTCTTGCCCGTATTGCGGACGGCTCTGAGTTTTTGGATTTTAAAAATGAATTCGATCAACAAACCGTCTGTGGGCGAATCAAGATTGAAGGGCATGCTGTGGGGATTATTGGTAATAATGGCCCAATCACCCCTAATGGTGCTGCCAAGGCGGCACAGTTTATTCAATTATGCGAGCAAAGTAATACGCCATTGTTGTTTATTCATAACACCACAGGTTTCATGGTGGGCACACAGAGTGAACAAAATGGTGTGATTAAGCACGGCTCAAAAATGATTCAAGCGGTGGCCAATGCCAAAGTGCCTAAAATCAGTATTAATGTCGGTGGTTCATATGGGGCAGGTAATTATGCAATGTGTGGTCGCGGGTTAGATCCAAGATTTATTTTTGCTTGGCCAAACAGTAAAACCGCTGTCATGGGTGGCGCACAGGCAGGTAAGGTGTTGCGCATTGTTACAGAAGAAAAACAACGCAAGATGGGTATGGAGCCTGATCCAAAAGTGCTGGATACCATTGAATTGGCAACAGCGCAAAAACTCGATGCAGGTTCCACTAGTTTGTTTGGTACTGCTCGCTTGTGGGATGACGGCATTATTGAT
>JBFEWA010000352.1:0-3369 GCA_041546605.1 Bermanella sp. | reverse complement strand
TCTAAGGCTTTACTCAATAGATTACGGTAACCATCCGTTAATTTATTAAGAATCTCTTCACCTTTAAGGTAAAACTGCCCAGGATTGCTTTCGTGGCGCAAAAGTTTAGACGCCATCATAGGTGCCAACGTTAAAGCAACGAAACCGGATACAATTACCGCACCAGCAAGGGTTAAAGCAAATTCAGTAAATAACTTGCCTGTTTGACCTGGTGTGAATGCCACGGGGGCGAAAACCGCTGCCAAAGTAAACGTCATAGCAATTACAGCGAACGCAATTTCACGCATACCTTTAAAGGCGGCATCCATGGGTTTCATGCCTTCTTCGATATAACGATAAATATTTTCTAAAACCACGATAGCATCATCCACCACCAAGCCCACAGCTAAAACCAAAGAGAGTAGGGTTAGGGTGTTAATACTAAAACCAAATAAAAGCATGATGCTAAATACGCCGATTAATGACACCGGAATTGTCATTAGCGGAATAAGAGTGGCGCGCAGGTTTCTCAAGAATAAGAAAATTACCACAATAACCAGTGCAATGGCTTCAAAGATAGTACTGAAAACGGAGTCAATGGAGCGCGAAATGAATACCGAAGAATCATAGGCGATTTCCACTTTCATGCCTTCTGGCAAGGCGTCACGAATTTTAGGTAAGCGGTCCTGAATACCTGCACTAACTGATAAAGGATTAGCAGTAGATTGCTTAACGATACCAAGCGCGATCGCATTCTTGCCATTAAAGCGAGTCACCACGCGTTCGCTTTTCGCAGCTTGTTCGATACGAGCCACATCTTTTAATCGAACCAGATAACCATTGCTTTTACGTAAAATGATATTTTCAAATTCAATTTCACGATTTAAATCCGTTTGCGTTAAAACCGTAAATTCACGCTCGACACTTTCTATGCGCCCAGCTGGTACCTCAATGTTTTGCTGGCGCAATGCCATTTCAACTTCTTGAGGTGTCACATTTAATGCCGCCATTTTATTGCGATCCAACCAAATGCGCATGGCGTATTCACGCTCACCTGCGAGCTGGACATTTGCCACACCGGGAACGGTTTGCAGTGGGTCTTTTACTTGACGGTCAGCATACTCTGTAACATCTAGAGCAGAGTGGCGATCACTAGAGAACGCCATCCAAATAATAGGCTGTGCATCCGCTTCCACTTTAGAAACTATTGGTTCCTCAATACCACTAGGCAGCTGACCGCGAACACGACCTACGCGATCACGCACATCATTGGCTGCACTGTCGGCATCTCGGTCCAGTTTAAAATACACCGTGATTTGTGATCTTTCAGAGCTGTTTTTAGAAACTAGATAATCAATTCCCTCTACACCAGAGAGTGAATCCTCTAGTATTTGTGCAACTTGAGATTCCATGATGGACGCATTGGCGCCGACATATATGGTTTCAACCGTTACAACCGGCACATCGATATTCGGGTATTCACGTACGGTTAAGCGATCAAAGGCAATAATACCCAGTAGCACCACCATGATATTTAACACAGTGGCGAATACAGGCCTTTTTATACTGATGTCTGAAATACTCATAAGGACACCTATTAGTTATTTGCTTGTAGCATTTCAGGGAATAGTGGTGTCACGGGAGCGCCTGGTCGCAATTTAATCTGCCCCGCAATGATTACAACGTCGCCAATATTTACACCTGATGTTAATTCCACTTCTGCTTTGCGGCGTTGGCCAATCGTCACTGGCGCTTGAGCGACCTTTCCATCAACCACAGTCATTACAAAATACTGCTGACCTTGTGGAATAAGGGCTTGTTCAGGCACTAGAATGGCTTGATCATTTTTGCTGACTTCAAGATTCACACTGGCAAACAAACCAGGGCGTAATTCCAATGACTCATTTTGAATGAGAGCGCGCACAGAAAAGCTTCGAGTTTGTTCGTTAATGGCAGGGGAGATGGCCATCACTGTGCCAGTGTAAACTTTATTTGGAAAAGCAGGGGTTGTGATTTCAATGTTTTGCCCTACCTTAACTTTACTTAAGTGAGTCTCAGGTAGAGAGAAATCAAACTTCAAAACATCCAGCTGCACAAGATTAACCAATGACTGCCCTGCATTCACATAATCACCTACACTGATATCGTGCAAGCCAATTACGCCATTAAAAGGGGCTTTAATTGTGAGCTTATCTAATTGTGCTTTAGCGTATTCAGCTTGAGCTTGGTTGATACTTAAATTAGCAGCTGCTGAATCCAAATCAGTTTCGCTGGCTACTTTCTGTTTGAATAGCTTTTGAATGCGTTTGTATTCGGTATTGCTTAATTTCACGCGAGCACGCGCTTCATTCAATTGTGCTTTTTGTGTGCTGTCATCTAGCTGAAACAATATGATACCTTTATTAACAGCCGAGCCGTCTTCAAAACCAATATTTGAAACACGACCTGACATTTCAGAGGCCAATATCACAGACTGGTTAGCTTTAAGTGAGCCGATGGAGTTGATGGTGCTTTTAAGTGACTGAGGTTCAACCTTGATAACCTCAGCTGGCAAGCCGCCTTGAGCAGATACATTTAGTGCTACCAGTATCAAGATGCTGGCAATGGAGACCCTTGAAAATAGATTCATGATTTATCCCTAAGCTTAAAATTGGCCACATGATAATGATCTATACCTAAAGCTGCATGCTTTAGTTGTGGGAATAATTGTTGCAAATCCCGAACAAACAAAGCCAATACAGTGGTATTTATAAGCTTTGGGGCCCATGCAAGACCTTACAATTACAAATATTCGATTATTCCGATAATAACAATTATCGGAAATTGTATATATCCAGCAATTAACTACTATTAAGAAAAACCACGGATTTGAGATCGCCATGGAAACTGCAGAAACGATTAATCACCCCTCATTATTTGCTAATCATGATTACTTAGAAGTCATTACCTTCTATGTGGCCGCTACTCAATACGCAACGCCTGTCAGCGAGGTGCGCTACATTGAACAGGATAAGCGCAAAACCACCAGGATAGAGGTCAATACCAAGCTAGGTGCAGAGGTCACCACCTATCAGGGCAAACCCGTCCCTATTTATGACTTTGCCGAACTGATGGGGTGTGAAGCAGATTACATTAAGAACACCCGATTACTGCAGATTTTAAAAGATCGAGAGAAAGACCATATCCAATGGATGGACGCCTTAGAGCAATCCTTACGTAACGATACGGAGTTCAACAAAGACCAAGATCCAAATGTATGTGAATTTGGCAGGTGGTACAGCACATTTAAAGCTGATGACGAATTGCTGGCCGATATTATGGAGGATTTTGATGAGCCCCATAAGCGACTTCATGGATTAGCTGAAGAGCTTTTAACCATGAAAGCTGAGG
>JBFEWA010000131.1:0-7817 GCA_041546605.1 Bermanella sp. | reverse complement strand
TGGCACTTAAGCGGTTGGTTAAAACAACCAGTGGGCCGTCATACAGAACAGAAGGGTCTTGGTCGGCTAATACTTGTGTGTGGCCAAAGCTGTAATGCACTTGTACGGTTGGGCCTTTTGGAATGAATAAACCAACTAGATTGTTAACTTCGGCCAGTGAGCCGCCGCCATTGTTACGTAGATCAATGATCAAGCCATCAATGTTATCTTCTTTCAATTTCACAATGAGATTGCTTACATCGCGGGTGGTGCTGCGATAATTAGGATCATTGGCGTTTTTGGCTTCAAAATCCGCATAGAAGGCAGGGATGTCGATGACGCCGAGTTTATAATCTTTGTCTTTACGTTTGATGTTTAAAACTTCACTTTGCGCAGCACGATCTTCTAATTTGACTTCATCACGCACAATGGAGATGGTGCGGTGAGTTTCGGTTTGGCCACTTCCGGAAATAATATCTAAGCGAACTGTGCTGTCTTTAGGGCCGCGAATCAGGTCAACCACTTCGTCTAAACGCCAGCCAATGACGTCCACCATTTCATCTTTGCCTTGTGCCACACCAATGATTTTATCGCTGGGCTTTAATTGACCCGCTTTGGCCGCAGGGCCGCCTGGTACCAGGCGTTCTACTATGGTGTTTTCATTTTCAGAGCGTAATACTGCGCCAATACCTTGTAGAGAAAGACTCATATTGATATTGAAGTTTTCGCTGTTGCGCGGTGACATGTATTGAGTATGGGGATCAAATGTATAGGTCAGCGCATTCATGTAAGACTGAAATGCGTCTTCTGAATTGATTTGTTTAATACGGTTTAGCTGGCTTTCATAGCGACGCTCTAAAAGACTGGTGATGTCTTCGTCTTTTTTACCTGCAAGCTTAAGATTTAATACGGTATTTTTAATACGTTTGCGCCACAGTTGATCCAGTTCGGCACTGGATTTTGCCCATGGTGCTTTTTCACGGTCTAATTCAAGGGATTCATTTTTATTAAAATCAAACTGCTTAACACCGCCTTTTAAGAGTTTTAGGGCGTAGTCGAGGCGCTCAATGGCGCGTTGTTCATAGCGATTGTAAATCTCAAAGGCGGGCTCTAGGTTATTGGTTTTGATGGCGTCATCAAGCTTGTCGTGATACTTCGAAAACTGATTGATGTCTTCTTGCGTAAAATAGGAGCGAGTATTGTCCAGAATGTCTAAATAACGGGTATAGACCTTCTCTGAGAATTCATCGTTAAGGTATTTTCTTGAATAGTGGTGCTGATATAAATGGTGAACCACGGCTCGATTGGTTAATGCGTGCTCAGTTTCCGGTTTCAATACAGGAACATCGGTTGTGGTTGCTTGTACTAAAAATGAACAGAAAAGCGTGCTGAGGAGTATGAGATGACGCAACATATAACGTTATATTCCTTATTGGATGATGCATTCAAGAAAATCATAGGCTTATGCCTATTTATAGCACTTAACCTAACTTAATGTGTGCTTTGGCCCAATGTTTCTAAAAATAATGGCATAATAACTTATGCCTCAATAACTTTCATGTGAAAAGCCATGCGTATTCGACTGGATCTACCTCAATCAGTTCTATTTTCGATGGATATTTTTGTCCGAGTGACAGATATCAACTATGCGGGTCATTTAGGTAATGATCGCTTGTTGGTGTATGCCCAAGAATGCCGCAGCGCGTGGTTCCACTCTTTAGGGTTTAATGAGTTAGATATAGATGGGTGTTCAACCATTATGGCCGATGCTGCACTGCAGTATATTAATGAAGCCTTTGCTCAAGAGCATCTCACCATGGATTTACTTTTGGGTGAGCAGCATAAGTATGGATTTGATTTGTACTACTTGCTCAGAAGAGGGGAAGATGAAATCTGCAGAATCAAAACGGCGATTTTGTTCAGAAAAGGCAGTCAGCTAACCAGCCCGCCAGATGCGCTATTAACCAAAATGAAATAAACATAAAAAACCCCAGCTCGCTGGGGTTTTTTTATGTCTAATTAATGCTGAACTGGGCTAATTACAAAGAGGAGGTCCCCTTGGTTAACTTGCTGTCCTTCTGCATTGTGGATGCGCACAATTTTATATTGAGCATCCGGGTCATATAGGGTGTTGCCTTGGGTGTTAAAGGATTTCAACGTCAGCGGACTGAACATTTTCATGGCTTCCATTAAACACAAGGTTTTAGTAACAGAAATGGTGTCACCTTCTTTCACATACGGAGCCTCTGTTGGAGAGGGTGCGCTGTAAAAGATGGAACTGGCCGGCGCAAGCACTTTCAGTTCATTGGAGCCTTCAATGCGCAAGCTTTCTATGGTCATGCTTTGTTTGTTATCGCCGGCGCTGGTGGCAATGTCATCAATCAGTTGTTGCTGATCAATGCGTTGCAAGAAGTTTGGCAGATAGTTGGTGTCGTAATCGCCATTAATAAATATATCGTCATTTAGGATACGCTTGAGTAATGGGATATTGGTGCTTACACCTTGAATCACCACGTTATCCAAATAACTTAATAGCTTTTTGATGGTGTCGTTACGATCTTTGCCATAGCAAATCACCTGCACAACCATGCTGTCGTAGAAAGGGGTGACTTCTTTGCCAGAATCAATGGATTTCAATATGTGAATGTTTTTGTCTTCTGGTAATTCAAAGCGTGTAATCTTGCCAGCATTAGGAATAAACTGAATGTCGTCGCCTTGGATGGTGGCTTTTTCTGCGTTAATTCGCAGTTCCATGGCATAGCCTTTTTGTTTGATCTTAATGTCGGCAATACTGTCACCGCTGGCGATTTTAAATTGCTGACCCATGATGTCGATATCGGTCACTAACTCAGTAACCGGGTGCTCCACTTGCAGACGCGTGTTCATCTCCATGAAATACACATCATTGGCATCAAGGTTGTAAATAAACTCCACCGTGCCGGCACCATAGTAATCAACGGCGTCCGCTAATTTAGCTGCATAATCATAAACTTTTTCTTCTAGGTTGCTTGGCAACATAGTGGAGCCAGATTCTTCGATGATTTTTTGGTTGTTACGCTGTACGGAGCAGTCACGTAGGCCAAGTACTTTGGTGTTGCCTTGGCTGTCTCGTAAAATTTGCACCTCAATGTGACGCAGTGAGGTGACAAATTTTTCAAGATAAACATCACCGTTACCAAATGCGCTGCGTGCTTCGGTGGATATTTGATGGAATAACTCATGAATATCCGCAGGATCATGGACCACTTGGATACCTTTACCACCACCACCGTGTACCGCTTTTAATAGTACAGGGTAGCCAATTTCATCTGCTACTTTTGCTGCCATAGCTGATGTGGTCACAATGCCGTGAGAGCCCGGCACAACCGGTACACCAGAGCTGATGGCGGTGTTGATGGCGTTAGATTTATTACCCATGGTCTCCATAGAAGACACACTTGGACCAATAAAGTTAATGTCATGGTTGCCACAGAATGCAGCGAACTGCGCACTTTCTGATAAGAAACCAATGCCAGGGTGTAATGAATCCACCTGCTCAAGCTCGGCAATGCGGATCACACTTTGAGCATTAAGGTAACTTTCATCTGGGGTGTTACCGCCAATACACACTAAGCGACCTTTGCTGTTTAAATTATCCGCTGCGGTACTGTTCATGTCTGGGTCAGATTGAACCAGTACTACATCGATATTGTTTTCTTGAGCCTTGCGTACCAATTTTTCTGCTGTACAGCCACGGGCGTGAACCAAAACCCTTTTCACTGGGCGGAAAAGTTTTTCTTTATTGTGATTGGTGACTTCTTTAGCGGTGGCTTTGCCTGGGGTTACGAAACCTTTCAGGATACGCGCCAATACTTCATCTACGGACTTGTTTGCCACAGGAATGGCAGGGTCAATAGCACGTAATTGACTGTCTAGATCTTCCACAAACGGGTGTTTCACTAAGTCAGCCATGGATTGGCGGTTTAGTGATAAGTAGTTTGATAGAGTCGATGTGGACGGTAAGTACGATGGCACAACGATTTGTCCGGCAAACGGCATGTTAGTGCCCGAGAAGTAGAAGGTTTGCACCATAGGGTGAGTTACGAAGCTGGCTTGTGCGCCACCTGTGCAGTCACCAAAACCAAAGATAACAATGGGTAAATCGTTATCACGCACAAAACGCGTAATACGGTCATTCACAACTGACATGGAGAATAGGGCAGACGCCCCTTCTTTGGTTTGCATGCCACCAGAGCTCACAAAGCACACAACAGGGTAGTTGTGACGGGCACATTCCACTAACAGTTTGCAGAATTTTTCAGCACTGGCCATGTCGAATGCGCCGGCCTGGAAGTCTAGGTTAGAAATTAAGGTGCCAACACGACGGCTTTCTTCGCCAATTTTAATGGTGCCAAAACCTGTGATAACCCCACATGGCGTAATGTCAGAGCTTAGGGCTTTTTCGATGGCACTGCGGAAACCTGGGAATTGAACAGGGTCTGCCGTCATCAGGTGGTCGTTAATTTCTTCAAAGTCGTTAAAGAAACGATCAATAAATGCTTGGGTATGAGTGGTGCGCTGTGTTTTAACATCGTCTAAAACATCTTGGATTAATAAATCAAAATAGGCGATGGTTAAACGGTTCCAAAAGTCTTTTCTGCGACCAATGCTATACGGATTGATACGGCCATTATAGTTGCTGCCGTTTTCTGATTCGTAGAACTCAGCTAATAGCTTGTCGAAGAAAAACGTCACGATTACAAATAGGGTGTCACTTAAGCGCGGGAAGCTGTGTTTTTTCCACTCTTCAACTTGCTTTAAGAATTCACCACGTTGATTGGATGCCACAAAAAACTTAAACCAATTTGCAAATTCATCTTTATGGTTTTTCGCAATTTTTAATTTGTTGGTGTAATCCAATCCATTGTTGAGTAATTTACTAACGGCAATATACGATAAGCTGTGAGTTTCTTTTGCTTCTTTGGCAATGGTGCCTAAGTTGCGGATTACATAGTCGTATAGGGTGCCAAACATAATTAAGTTTTGGCTGATGCTGATGAATTCGGTACGTAGATCATCCAATAAGATGGCATCTAAAACACTCACATCAGGATTGCTGGTAATGGTGGAAGATTCGTCGGATTTAATGCGAACATAAGGCGCTAAGGCGTCTTCTAGGGCGCGGCGATTGGCTTCCAATGCGCCACTGGCAACACTATTAAGTAGCTGCTGTGTGACAGTGCTGAGATTGATGCTGTCAGTAATGTCTTTTGGTAATTTCTCTTGTTTTATTATGCTGTTTAACGCTTCGGTTAAGCCATTGATGAGTTCAGGAGAAATATCACCTTTTGTATGTTTCGCTAAAAGCGCTTGGGTCTCATAGTTTAATGATTTTTGAATGTAGGCGGCCAAAGCGTGCTCATTGTTTTTGATGAAATCAATGATGGCTTGGCAATCCAAAAGATCGTCTTGAGTTAATAAAAAGCGACTTTGTTGGAAGTTTTCTAAGTAGTGAATGAGTTCGGCAAAGTTTACATCCGCATCGGACTTCCAGCGATTAAATAGATATAGACCTAAGGAGAAAGAAAAATCTTGCTTGGCTTTGATGTAGTTATCTTCAGGTTCGCCAAAGAATAACTTAGAAATGGAGCCACGGGTGTCGCTACGCTCTTCGAGTTTTTGCGTGTAATTTTTCCAAAGTTTATTTAGATCGTCGTCGTAGCGAATTTTGTCCGGTGTGTGTAACCATTTTTGGAATTTACGACGTTTCTCTTCTTCTAAGCGCTCGTTTAATTTACCTGTAGGTACTTCTACTTCGGCAAGGCGACTGTAGTGACCTGTCGTCGTGGATGAAATACGTTTTCTTAAAGTCAGATAGCGCATGTATCGATAGGTCATGCGGAATAAGTTGTGGTGCTCAGAAGGAGACGAAGCCAAATTAAGGCTAGAGCCTTTTTCAAGAGCCACTAATTTGTCTGAAGGATTTAAATAGCGTTCAACACTGCGTACATAGTGATCCATCATGTATGGATTTTCACGGGCAAAGTTTTCAGCGCCTTTTTCGATGCTTTCGATGCTGCTTGTGATGGCGGCGGATAAATTCTGTAGTTGATCGATCCGATCGCCCGGTGCGTAATCAATGATGCCGTCAATAACATTGCGCAGTTGTAGTTCGTAAGCAGAAACCCCCACGTATTTCGCGCATTCCTGCCAAGAAAGGTTGTACTTACGGGCAATGCTCGCAAGGCCCTGAGGTTGGATGGTGTTGAAAATACCATCTCGTAGGGACAGCAAAATATTGGTGGACGCAAGAGGAATGGCACCGCCGGAGTAACCGGCGCCCAAGATAATACCCACGGTTGGGATGTCGATATTGGACATTTCGGCGATTAAGCGGGAAATGCTATGGGCTTGGTTGTCTAAGTTTGCCTGTTCGCTGGCATCGGCCCCTGGGGTGTCTATGAGTGTAACAACAGGGATCAAATGCTTGGCGAACTCACGCAGGGCAGTAGCGGCTTGGGTGTGATGCTCAGGTAACCATGCGCCATTGCGCTCGGCGCGGTTTTGCCCAATGAAGCCGACACGGCGGAAATGCCCGTTAAAATCCAGCTCCACTTCGGCCACATACAATGGGCCGTATTCTTCTTCTCTAATGAAACGATGGGTTAATTTATGTACCAGCTGACGTGCATTTAGGCGTTGGCTGGATTCGCTCGGAGATACCACTTCCTTGATATAGGCGTCGATATCTAACAGCTTAAGTTCGCTACTTTTGTCTTCAACTTGTTGTTGGCTAAGCAGACCTTTTACAACGGCCTTGGCTTGACTGTCCTCTTTATTAGGGAACAGGGAGAAATCTTGGCTAAGTTTTTCGGCTATCTGGAATAATTGGTCGGTATCAAACTGAGACATATCTATTGGCACTATCTTTTTAAATTATTGTGAAGCTGGCTGGTGTTCGAAGCCAATATGCACTGCTTTATAACAGACATTTTATAAGAATACAGCCACCATTCAGCGAATCTTGAAACCTGTCATAAATTCTTTTTTCCATAAGGCGAAACCTAGGTTTCACCTAGCACTCATCCTTACTATAATAAGGCAAAAATGAGAGAGCCCCATGGATTTAGCTGAAATTCGACGAAAAAATGCTGAGATCATCATGCAGGAAAATGCATTAGATGAATTATCGTTTGCATTATGCCTTGGCAAAGATGAAGAACAGATTGCCGCCTTATTAAAGCCTGGCTGCACCAAAGTCATACCAGATGCGTTAGCACGCTTGATGGAGCAAACCTTTAGCAAACCTAAACAATGGTTAGATCATGCTGAAGGAAGCGATCAAAGCGGCCCTAGTTATGACTTGTTTGGTTAGGCCTAAAAAGTAGTGTGTACCATATAAAATAAAGCCCAGCGTATGCTGGGCTTTTTGTAGCAACAATATGACATTTTGTACTATTCACTATGACCTAAGGGTCCTTAGGGAATAATAGGTTGAAAATGATTTGGGCGTCGTTGCTTTCCACTGCCATTGAGCCATCACCGGATGTATAGCTGCCATTTTGGATGCCACTAGGGTTGGGGATCACAAATTGAAAGCTGTCAGCGGTGATGTTTTGCTGGGCCTGAAGAGGGTTGCCAGTGGATTGACCGGCAAAGGTGCTGAGGTATTGCCCCATCATTTCAGGTGTGATTTGTGTGCCCTCGGGTAAGCCTAAGCCGTCTCTTACTAATGCTTGAGCCTGCAGTTGTTGGGCTTGAGCGGCAGGGGTGAGCGGTGACGCAATGAACACTGCGGTACTGTTGGCTTGTTCGTATTGGTTTAATTGCTGAGCACTTGTTTGTTGGGTCACCGTTTG
>JBFEWA010000004.1:0-25466 GCA_041546605.1 Bermanella sp. | reverse complement strand
CAGTTATTGCGCGATAAGCGTCGCGAATATTTCGATCAAGAAACCGTATCGGCTTTCTTTGGTTTTGATGAAATGTACGATGATTACATGTTGTCTAAGATAGAAATACAGGCAAATACACAGCTCACAGCTGAAGAGAAGCAAGCACAGATACAATCGTTAGATGACGCTTTACCAATGGACGTGCAAGAGATGCGAGCCCAAACCAATAAGGTAAGTGATGTGTTTAACCTCACGCAAGAGATGCGAGCGTCAGGTGCTAACGAAGACGAAATTTTTGAAGTAAACAGTCAAGCATTCGGTCAGGAAGCCGCGCAACGCTTACAAGCGCTGGATGAACAAAGACAAGTTTGGCAAGGAAAGGTCGATCAATATTTAGCAGAGAAAGCTAAGATTGATAGTAACGAGACCTTAAGTGAGCGAGACAAATCGTTAGCCAAAGAGTTATTGTTACAAGACTTTGATGATAACGAGCGTCGTCGTTTGGGGGCTTATGAGCTAATGCAGAAGGAGAAGGAAAAACAGAGCCCTTAACTGCACTTTAATTATCGGCTTGGTTTAACAAGTGTTTTAGCGCGTCATGAATATTGGGGTTGGTAACTAATAAATACTCACTGTGTAATTCATGTTTAACCCCTTCTGGTGGCGCTTTAAAGTAGCCACACTTGGCACCGGCTTCTTTTGCGATCAACCAACCTGCGGCACAGTCCCAAGGACTCACGCTTTCGTAGTAACCATCTAATCGCCCTAATGCAACCCAGCATAAATCCAAGGCAGCGCTGCCAACTCGACGCACATCGGCGCAATTTTCTAATACGTGACTGAGCTGTGACATGAGCACCGGCAGTTTGTTCGTTTTATCGTAGGGAAAGCCGGTAGCGATAAGGGATTTTTTTAACTCGGTGGTGTCACTGCAGCGAATGGGTTGATCATTTAACCACGCACCACTGTGGCGAATGGCAGTGAACATTTCGGATAAAAACGGATTGTATACCACCGCCACTTGCACCTTGCCTTTGACAACATATGCAATGCTGATGGCTACCTGTAATTGATGGCGGGCGTAATTCACTGTGCCATCAATGGGGTCGATGACCCAAAGTGGCGTGTCGTTCATTTCAATGCTGTTAAAATCTGGATTGGATTCTTCTGCCAGTATTTGATGGTCAGGAAAATGCTCCCGAATGGCTTGGGTGATGAGTTCATCGGCCGCTAAATCTGCGTTGGTCACTAATTCAATATCTTGTTTGTAATCGTGGTTGAGGCGGCTATGTGCGCGCAGCTCCACAATTAAATCACCGGCTTCTTCGGCTATGTGGGTGGCAAACGATAGTATGGATTCTAAATCAGACATACCTAGCTCCGGTTATTATGAGAATAATAAGGATAGGTGTTACAGATGAACATGAGATGACTCATTGTACTTGTTTTTGTTGAGTGAAGTACAGTTCGGAAAATCGATCCGCATCCAGTGGTTTATTAAAAAAGTAACCTTGATAGCGCTCACAGGACAAAGCTTTAAGTAAGTTCAGCTGGGTTTGGTTTTCAATGCCCTCAGCTATGACGCTAAGATTCAAACTTTTTGCCATGGCGATAATGGTTTTGACCATAACAGCATCGTCATTATTGCTTTCAATATTCATGATGAACGCGCGATCAATTTTTAATTTACTAATGGGTAAATAACGTAAATAGCTTAAGCTGGAATAGCCTGTACCAAAATCATCAATGGCAAAGCCAACCCCCAGATCTTTAATTTTATTGAGTATGGGTAATATGAAATCGATGTTTTCCATTAATAGGCTTTCGGTGATTTCCAATTCTAATGCATGGCTTGGTATGGAATATTTATTAAGCAGGTCTTCAATGCGTTTGGGTAATTCTTCGGTTACCTGTACTGCAGAAATATTCACTGACATAACAAAGTCAGCCTGATGTGGTAGCCATTGTTTCAATTGTTGAATGCTGGTTTCTAGAATCCAGTCACCCAATGCGTGGATAAAACCGGTCTCTTCGGCAATGGGAATAAATTCAACTGGCGTGATATTTCCCATTTCTGGATGAGTCCAGCGCACTAATGCTTCACAGCCTAATAGTTGATTGTGGTGGATATTCACCTGAGGTTGATAGAATAATTCAAACTGTTGATTTTCCAGTGCAGGAATAAATCCATGCTCGATGTTAATGCGATGCTGAACCATGTCTCCCATTTCTTGGGTGAAAAATTGATAGCCATCGCCACCATGGTTTTTGACTTGATACATGGCTGTGTCAGCATAGCGCCAAAGAATGTGACTGTGTTCGCTATGATTGGGGCATAAGCTGATACCAATAGAACAACTGGTGCGTAACTCGTAAGAATCCACGCGAAACACTTGGCGCACATGGCGATTAATGTCAGTGGCTAAGGTGCCTACGTCTTCGATGTTTTTAATGTCTCGCATAAGTACAACAAATTCATCACCGCCCATACGAGCTAAAAAATGTTGCTTAGGTAGAATATAGGAAAGGCGTTCTGCTACTTTTTGCAGTAAGCGATCCCCCACTTGATGGCCCAATGAATCATTAATGGTTTTAAAGCGGTCAAGGTCAATGAAGAGCATGGCAAAGGTTTCACCAATCATTTTGGCATGACTGACGGCACTGACGAGTTCATCGTTAAACTTAAAGCGGTTGTATAACTCGGTAAGAGGGTCTTGAATGGCGAGGTATTCAATTTGCTGGCGCACAAGTTCTCGTTCGGTGATGTCCAGCATGACACCTTCAATAAAGGCTTCACCACTATCCAGCTCATAGCCACGTCCACGATCCAGTATCCACTTTTGTTCACCAGTGGCGGTCTTGATTTTATAAACCATTTCAAATGGCTTAGCAGAGAAATAAACCGACTGACTATGTTTGATGAAGTTTTCTTTGTCGTCTTCTTCGATGAGATCAAACGGGCTATGTTTTTGCTGCAAGAAATAATCAGGCGGATAACCTAGAAGTTGCATGCTACCAGGGCTGATATAATCAATGGTTTTATCCTTGAGTCTCAGTCGATATAGGATGCCCGGCAGGTTACTCACTAAACGTTTGAACTCATTGTCTTGTTTTTCAATATTAATTTTAAGATCAATGTTTTGTGAATGGCTGCGTTTTTCTGCTCGACGATTAAGGTACATAAGTGAAAGGATAAGACATAAGCTCAAGATGGTGCTAAAAATCAAGTTGCCTTGATTGGTGATCCAATATTGAAAAAAATGATCAGGGTGTAAACTGGCAATCAGTAATAATTCATCTTTTAGCGGGAAGGCACAGGCACTCACGTTTACAACTTGCAAATGATACAGCTGGGCTAAGCAGTATTGCCCTTTTTCAAAGTTGATTTGAAATTGTTTGATGACAGGGCCATAAGATAATTGATTAAGATTATTAAGGCTGGAAGCGAGTACTTTGCCTTTTAGATTAATTACGGTGAATTGCAGCTTAGGTTGGAAACGGTGAGAAAGTTGATGCAGATAATGGCTTTTTACATCCATACTTTCTTGTTTGAGTTCAGGCCAGTGACGTTCAAATTGAACAAAGGCGGCTTCAGTTTTAAAACCTAAGCGGTGAAATGCTTCTGTCTTGACTACGTAATATGATTGCACTAATAAAATGGCCATTAATAATAGCCAAATGCAAAGTGCCAAGAAGATCATTGCGCGCCGCGAAAGAGATGAAAACACCATGACAACCTATGGATAACCTTGCATCCAGTATAGACATTCTCGGGTCGGGATCTAGTTTTGCCCTGAGATGTGCGGTTTCGGTCTAGTACTGCTAGGCGATTAAGTAGGTGCTTGCCCTGAATATAGATTCACAAAACGGAACTCATCCAACTCGTCTAAATCGGGTACGGTGAAGGATTCTTGGCGATCAATAAACGCATAATGAGGATGACTAAAATCTCTAATGCGTGAATCTGCTAACAGCACATTGGGGGCGTATTCAAAAAAGGTATCCAGAAAGCTCAAGTTAGCGCGATCGTAGAGCACATCTGCGGCAATGAGCAGGTCGATATCCTTGTCGGTAATGGCAAATAAATCATCGGATAAAATTAATTCGATGCCGTTGAGCTTGGCGTTTTCTTGGCAGCTGATTAAGGCATCTTGGTCGATGTCACAGGCAATCACGCAGCTGGCCCCGGCTTTCATGGCGGCAATGGCCACCACCCCAGAGCCGGCTCCAAAGTCCAATACTTTTTTACCTTTCGCGATATGTGGGTTGGCTAAGATATGACGCGCCAATATTTGACCACTGGCCCAGCAAAACGCCCAATAGGCGGTGTGTTCCCAAATACTGCGAATTTCATCCAAGCTAAAGGGTCGCGCCATGCTAATGGGGTCTACCAAATACAATTGAATGTCTGGGCATTGGGGTAATGCTTGTGGGGTGACGCTGGCGTCACTGAGCATGGTTTGTATTAAAGAATCGAGAGACGTCATGGTTAGCCTATTTACTGCTTGGGCTCATTATAACGCCCAATGACAAATTTAAGAAAAGATGTCTTGTTGAGGATTAATCAAATCGGCAAAGCGCTTACCAAGAAAATACAAGATGCTATCCACCACAGGGGCCATTTGTTTATCTAGGTAATGTTGATAATCCACCTTAAAGGCGCTTTGCTCTAAGCATTCAATGGCCACCGGCCCTTGCTGGGTTATGACATACTCGATCCAGCCGCCATGCTCATAGGGGCTGTTGAGATTAAGCTGGGCGTAAAATTCACTGGCTAATTTAGCCGCTTGAATTTGGGGCGGAACATTTTTCACATAGGTGCTTAACGGTTTGCGTATGCGTTTTTTGTAAATCAGCTGTTCATCTCTTTTACCTTGTAGCAGTTCATGCACCACGGTTTTTAAATAGGCCTCATAATTTTTATCATGAAAGATGCGCTCATAAAGCTGGGTTTGCACCTCTTTTGCCAGCATGGTCCAATCACTGCGCACCGCTTCTAATCCTTTGAAGACTAATTCGCCATCGGCTTTTAAACCGGCATAGCGTTTTTTACTGCCCATTTCGCTGCCACGAATGGTGGGCATCATGAACTTGGTGTAATGATTTTCGAATTCAATTTCCAACTGGCTTTCAATGTTGAAATCCCGTTGTAATTGTTGCTGCCAAAATTGGTTGAGTCCTTTTTGTAATTGTGTGCCGATGACTTGCGCCTGCTCATGACTTAAAACGGTTGCTACGGATTGACTGCCTGTGTGTAAGCTGACAAAGACACTGTCGGTGTCGCCGTAAATGACGTTATAACCTTGTTGTTCGATCCAAACGGCGCTTTGCTGAATGATTTCATGGCCGCGCTCTGTGATGGAGCTGGCGAGACGCGCATCGAAAAAGCGACAGCCTGTGCTGCCTAAAATGCCGTAAAAACTGTTCATGATGATTTTAATGGCTTGGCTAGTGGCGGCGTTATTTTCCCGTTTGGCGGCATCTCTTTCTGCCCATAACTCGGTGATGATGTTGGGTAAGAAATGTCGCTCACGGTGAAACAGCGCATCGTGAAAGCCGGGAATCACGTCTTCTTGATCGTCCGCGTTGAGCCCTTCGATTAATCCCATGGGGTCAATCTTGAAGGTGCGAATAATACTTGGGTACAGAGATTTAAAGTCCAGTACCAGCACGTCTTGATACAAGCCTGGCTCGCTGTCCATAACAAAGCCGCCAGGGGCTTTGAAGGCATCAAAGCCTTCCCCTAGGTTAGGTGCGATATAGCCTGCGCGGTGTAACTTGGGTAAATACAAATATTCAAACGCTGCTACCGAGCCGCCTACACGATCCAATAGATGTCCGGTTAAGAAGCTGCGTTGTATGAGGTAATGCAAGATTTGTGTGTGCTCAAAAATATCCAAGACCAACTGACAGTCTTGTGCGTTGTATTTGGCTAGCGCTAATTTATCTTGTTCAAACAAAGCGCTAATGGCTTGCCCGCGATCTTCCATCTTGCCTTGGTGGCCTTCTAGTTTTTTGCCTTGCCCGAGTAAGGTTTGAGATACAAATTCCAGCGAGAAGCTTTCAAACGAGTAGGTGGCGTTGCGCAAGGCATCGATGCCATCGACGATGACCCGCCCCGGAATATCCACAAAGTTTAAATTGTTTTGTCCTTGGCGAATGTTCACGTTAGAGCCATCGCGACACCAAGCGAAAGGCACGCCGTGTTCGTGGTACACCCGATGCAACACGCTGAAATCAAAATTAATCACGTTCCAGCCGATGATCACATCAGGATCTAAGGCTTGCAGGTAGGCATTGGCGGCGGTCAGTAACTCGCGGACATTTTTAAACAGTATCAGCCAGTCCGGCAAATTGTCTTGTGGGTGCCCTAACATGAGCACGCGCTTTTCACTTTGGGCTTGGCCATCTTGGTTTTGCCATTGGCTAACAAACCCTATGCTGAAGAGCTTTTCTTTTTCGGTCTTAGTGGGCATGGAGGTTTCGATGTCCACGCTCAGCACTTTTAAATTGGGATAGTAGGTGCTGGGTTTGACCTTGGGATTTAATAGGGGCTCAGATTCGCTGGCGGTGGCCCATTCTAGAGAGCCTTTAATGTGGCGCTCCATCAAAAATCTATGGGTAGGGCGGATGTCGGCCTCCCATAGGGGGATGTGATGCTGCTGACAGTATTGGCGCAGCTCCAGTTGCAGTTGATAACTTTTGCAGTAAATGGCGCAGATCTCGGTGCCATCAAAATGCTTGAGGGGTAGGGCTTGGGTGCGAATGCCGTCGATGGCTGGCAGTTGGGTTTGCTGGTCTTGGGCCGTAAAGCACACGCTTTCTTGTTGGCTAAAGGTGATGCATTGGGCACCAACGTCACTTTTTAACCAAAAGCTCAGTTGCAGCTCACCATTCACGTCTTTCCAATGTTGTGACAGGATAAATCCGTGCACGTTTGACCTTATGTGGTTTTGGGCTTCAATTAAACTATGACTCAAAAGGAGCGAGCCATGAAACCTAGGATTTCCCCTGACGAGATGTACCAACTGCTCAGGGATGAAAAAATAGCAGAGTTTAACAAGCTTAAAGCACAAGGAAAGAGCTGTGATCTCACCGGCTGCGACTTTCGTGGTTTAGACCTGCGCCAGTTGGATGTTCGCGGTCTGGACTTCTCCAATGCCTATTTTCGCGGGGCCGACTTACGCTCATTAGACTTTCGTGGCTGTAAGCTCAACGGCGCCAGTTTAGCGGACGCTAAGATCAGTGGCTGTTTTTTTCCGCAAGACATATCCGCGCAAGAGATTCTCATGTCATTGCAGCAAGGTACCCGTTTGCGCCAACCCTCCCAATAAATCCCTCTAAATTGTGAAATACGGCTATTTTTTGCACCATTGGGCGGGTATGGTCTCTCAAAATATGGTAGAAATACGCCCCTTGTTCATTTTGTGGCCAGTATTATGTTGTTTCTTGGCAAAGTTTCAGACATGACTCGAGAGTTGCTTGAGCGCTTAGATCTTTTGACTGAGCGCTTATTGTCGGATCTTGATGTTCCTTCTATACCCCTGATTTTATCTTCTGGTGCAAGCGTATTTGAATCGTTTAGCAATGAACAACTGGGCGTGTTGCGCTCGGGGTCGATTACTGTGGTTCAGGACAATGTGGATATGGCGTATTTGCAGCCAGGGGACATCATTGGTCTTAATCGCGTGTTTGGATTGCCCCATGAAGATTTAAAACTGGAAGAAGACGTTGAGATCCATTTGATTCAACGAGACGATTTTATGGGATTCATTGCTAAAGACCCATTGCGTCAACACAGATTTAGTAATTACTTGCTAACGGGCTTGTCCATGTATCAAGGGCTGATCGGCCATCAGCAGCCTGGTGTCTCCGCCCATACTGGCTTTCAGCATATGAGCAAAGGTGATGTGATCATCCAAGAAGGGGACTATGCAGATACGGTTTACCAGTTAATGACAGGCAGTGCGGATGTGAGCGTTAATGGCGTCACCGTGGGTGAAGTGTTATCCGGTGAAATTTTTGGAGCCATGGCCGTGTTCACAGGGGAAAAGCGCAACGCTACGGTAACGGCACGGGAAGAATGCCAGCTATTGGCCATCCCTAAGCATCAGTTTGTGACGTTGATAAAGGCTCAGCCAGAGATCGCCATGACATTGCTGGATAACATGTCACGGCGCATTAAAGCTTTAAACCAACAAGTGACTAGCGCTGAACGCCAAATAGCCTAATTAGACAAAATACGTCGATATTCAAATAAATGAGAATTATTCTTGATAAGTTAAATGAGAATAAGTATTATTTACTTCGTTGTCATGACACGCCAAGTGTTCTACTCAAGGATACGAAGCAGCAAGTTGGTCGTGGTAACTCTCTCTCATCAAGCTAATCACATTGTCGAATTTGACATGGCCGCTCTGTAACAGGAGCGGTTTTTTTTCGCCTCAATTATGTGGGCTCCATCATCACCGAGCAGCATCGCAATCGTGACGGCTTAGGGTTTAATGATTTGGATGGAAAAAATAGTAGGTGTTTCGACCAGAACCTTTTGCGGCATACATGGCGATGTCGGCATTGCGAGTTAAGGTAATGGCATCTTGTCCATCCGCGGGGTAAATGCTGATACCAATACTGCAACCTATATGTAGCTCTAAATCGCCTACCTTGCAGGGTTGAGATAGAGAATCGATTACTTTTTTGGCCAGCTCCGCGGCGTGTGAATTTTGATGCAGTTCTTCAATGATGATGACAAATTCATCGCCACCTAAGCGGGCAATGGTGTCATGGGTGCGAACAAGGTTTTTCAGGCGAGAGGCCACCACTTGTAAAATTTCATCCCCGACTTCGTGCCCGTATTCATCATTGATGGGTTTGAACTTATCTAAATCTAAAAATAATAACGCACATTGATTGTTGTTGCGCTTGGCGCGCAGTAACGCTTGGTTCAGGCGGTCGTGATACAAACTGCGATTAGCAAGGCCTGTGAGGTAATCATAGTGAGCTAATTTTTTTAACTGCATTTCGGCTTCTTTGCGCTCAGTAATATCTATGATGTTGAGAACATAATGGGAGATGCTGTAGTGCTTATCCCTGACCGCATCAATGCTCATTTGTACCGGAATGGTGGCGCCTGTGGCGGTGTGATCGATGGCTTCTCCTTGCCAGTGATCGCTATCGTTCAAGCCCTTGGAGAGCTTTGAGTAAAAATCATCGGTCATATTCTTTGCGGATAATACAGGAGGGATATAACCGATAAGTTCGTCTTCTGTGCGCCCGGTTTTTTTGGTGTAGGCATTATTCACGGCCACCACATGTTTATTTTGATCGGTAATGATGATGCCGTCACTGCTGGCATTGAACACTGTGGCCGAGAGTTTTAATTGGGTTTCATTAAGCTTCTGTAAACTTTGATCCATGACAAAGCAAATGCCTTTGTCGGTTTCTCCGTTTAATAGTGCGGCACCAAGGTAGATGGAAATACGGTGGCCTTTCTTATGAATGAACTCTTTTTCATAAGGAGTGCAAACTCCATTGGCCATGAGTTCTTCTAATGCTTTTTTGTCTTTGTCATTAAATTCTGGTGGGGTTAATTGCTTCCAGTTGATATTCCCTTCTGCAAACTCTTCGCGTTTGTAGCCTAGCATTTCTAAGATGGCATCATTGGCATCTAGTATGTTGCCATACATATCCCAATCCATGATGCCAATCACGTTAGCATCATACAGGGAGAAAAAGCGTTTCTCGCTGAGCATTAATTCTGCTTCGGTTTGATCTAATGCGTTAATGATATGGCGGGTGATGATGAAAATTCCCAAGGATAATAAACCAATGATAATGACACTTAAGGTCAATAGGGTGGTTTTGATCCATCTAGCACCTTCGGACAGAACCAATGAAAATTCCGTGGCGATGGCATCTAAATGGTTATTTAGTGCATCTAAATCCTTTAACGCTAGGGTTAATCCTTCAGTATTGTTTGCTTGTACATGTGAGTGAATGACATGGCCCATTTGAATGAGGACTTCAATTTTCTCATCTCCTGCTTGCCATACAGATAATGCCTTTTTCATGTAATAAAAATTTTTAAAGCGTATAAAAAACGTAATCAGACTGTCTACGTCTTCTGGGTGATTATTGCCGGCGAGAAACCCTTGGCGAGCGCGCTCTATATCGATGGGCTCGTTTGATAAGGCAAGGCGGGCTTGCTTGTCACCAAGATTGATAGACAGGGCTTGTTTGAATTGATCGAAATCGGACTCGTTACGGCCGTAAGCGTAGCGCTCTAAGTAATACACCGCATCTTTTTGCCCCTTGGCCCATAAACCTTCTCCGCGCACAAATGCACGTACACTGTTTAACGTTTCCGATTGAACAAAGCCTAAGGTCACTAAAATAATACTGGCGAAGATGAATAGACTGACAATAAGCAGCACTTGAGATCTCATGGGGGAGCGAGACTTTGCTTTAAACTCAAATGTATTTTGTGACGGCATGCTTAATGACAATGGGCATAAGCCCTGCTTTTTATGGGGATTATTAGAGTATAGACCTGAATAAGAAAATGGCATGCCCCCATGAATTAAGGGGCTTCAGCTGGGGAATGCTCACCCGAAAGCTGGTCAGATTGGCGTAACGTATCCAATGTGGAAACCACATCCACGACATTTTTAAACTCTGCAATTAAGGTGTCATTGGCGGGTACTTGCTGTAATTTAGCTAAGAATTGCTGAGCATAATCCACAGCAATGATCTCTATTTGCCTGAGTTCTTGGGTGCTGGGTAAGTCCATGTTGTCGATGGCACTGGCTATGGTGCTCAACAGGCTAACGCTGTTGTCATCGCCTTTTTTACTGGCTTGCAAGGCGAAGCTGTTTAACGTGTGTTTGGCTTTGGTGATGTTGTCTTGTTCTGCGTATTCACCGCCCATGGATTGCAAATCCGTACCACTGAGAAAGCCATTTTCATACAGGCTTTGAGTCAATGCTGCGATATTATTGGAGGCGATGGGGCCATTAAAGAATTCCTTACTAATGGCACTGAGCTTTTGGCTTTTCCACGATAAGGTGACACTGTCGCGACGTTCATAGGCTTTATTACTAGAGAAAGCATGGGACTCGGCGGAAGAGACCTCATCGCTCGCGCTGCCTTTTCCATAGACGGCATTAATTAAGCTAGGTAGCGTGGCATTAACATCCATATGACCCTCCGTGATGTTGTGTTTGAGAAGTAGGAGCAATTAATAGGCCAGCCCATTTTGTGGTTTAATGTCTGTTTTTAATGCACATGCGGGCGAGAATTAGCCGCTTGAGCGGCAATGTTTGAACAATGAGTGATGTGACCAAGATGCAAAAGAAATTATCTGTATTGGTATTGGCGGGTGTTCTTACCCTGATGGATGCCACCACATCTGTGTGGGCGTTTGAGCAAACGTTGCAATTTACACAACAGGACCTGCAACAAAAGCTGCAAGCTGTAACCCCTATCCATAAGCAAACCTTTTTGGCGAACATCGTACTCACAGATGCCAAATTACAGTTGCTAGAATCCACTAACGAGCTAGAAGTCACTGCATTTTTAGATGTGGATGGTCTAGCTGGCCTGCATGGTAATGGTCATGTGACAGTACAAGGGGGATTGCGCTATGAGGCGAAAAACGGCGCGTTTTATTTGGATAATGCAAAACTAACGGCTCTATCCATAGAGCAGCTTTCACCCGCAGTGATCGCGCAAATCAAACCTTTGGTGCAGGATGTATTGGTTCAACGCCTGCAAACCCAAGCTATCTATCAACTGGATAAAAATGACTTTCAGCAATCTTTACTAAAGGCCAGCTTAAAGTCCGTCGTTGTGAAGCAACAAGCGGTGTGGGTCACACTGGGATTTTAGTGTGTACTGAGAATCCGTTGGCGCATATGCGGGTGATGACGTATGCGCCGAAACAGCATCAAGATAATACCGCCCATCAATATGTTGCCGATGGCACATCCCCAAAATAACCCATTCAGCCCTCCTAGGGTGTGACCGATCCAGGCACAGGGTAAATATAAAACGCATAAACGCAGCAAATTAATGTTCAGTGACCAATGGGTTTTATGCAGCGCATTGATAGTGGCTGTGCTCACTAATATGAAGCCCACAGCAAAGTAACTCAGGGGCACGATATAAATAAAGGTTTGAATAATATCTTGTACTTCGGGCTCGTCACTAAATAGCAAGCTAATGGGGGTAGCCAAGAGACTTAATGCTGCGTACACCAGTAGCTGCCACACAAACACAAATTGCATGCTTTTTATTAATGCTGTTTCAATGCGGCTATCTTGTCCGGCGCCGTGATTTTGCCCCACAAATGGTGGCAAGCTTGCCGTGAACGCCATCACCACAATTAATGCTAAAGGTTCGATGCGACTGCCTACACCATAGGCCGCCACAGCATGCACACCATAGTCGGCCACCCACGCCACAATAATGCCATTGGCTAATGGTCCTAACATATTGGTAATGGAAGCAGGTAACCCCAGCTTAATTAATTGTCCCCAATGCTGGAATAACTGCGCAGGTAAGCTCAGGGTAATTAAGTCTTTTTTTAATAAGTATCGAAACAAGCCAATAAACGCAATGCTCCAACTGAGCACCGTGGCAATGGCGGCGCCTTGAATGCCCAACTCTGGAAATGGCCCAATACCAAAAATCAGTAATGGATCAAAAATGCCATTGAGCAATGCGCTACCTAACATCATAAAACTGGGCAGCTTGGTGTTACCTGTGGCGCGAATGCTGGCATTCACCACCACTAAAATAATCAGCACCACGCAGCCGCTAAGCCACCAATTCATGTATTGCGCAATGATCGGCAGTAATTCTTCATCGGCCCCTAGTAAACGGAATATGCTGGCTTGGAAAATCAAACCTAACCCGCCCATAACCACGCCTATTAATAACGCGAGATATAGGCTGGTGGTGACCCAGACGCGAGCCTGCTCTATATTTTTTTGCCCAAGGCTGCGGGCTGTAATGGCACCTGTGGCAATACTTAACCCTATGGCCATGTTCATGATTAGCATGGTCACCGGAAAAGTAAAACTCACAGCCGCCAAGGGTTCTGTGCCGAGCAGGCTGATAAAGTAGGTATCCACCAGATTAAACAAAAAAATGGCAAGTATGCCCACCACCATAGGGGAGGTGAGTTTATATAACCATTTTCCAATGGAGCCTTGGGTTAAATCTGTGGACATAGTTTTACTTATTCAGTGAGCGGCAGGTCATGATGCCATAATTTGCCAAAATGCGAACAATACCTAAATGAATGGTGTGTTTCTTCTATACTCATAATAGAGGAGATAACATGGCATTTACCCGTTTTTGTTTCATTTTCATTGTGGGTTGTATCAGCTTAGTGCAGGCGGATCAGAACCCTCAACAAAACATTCGTATCATTGCAGACGAATGGCCTCCTATTACCGGCAGTGAGCTTGCACACGGGGGCTTTAGTGTGCAGTTGGCAACAGAAGCGCTGCATGCCCTAGGGTATTCTGTCAGTGTGGAATTTGCCCCGTGGAAGCGCATATTACGCACAAGCAAGCGCGGAGAATATGATCTCATTACTGCCATGTGGAAAAGCAAGGAAAGGGAAAGCCAGTTTCAATTCACGAAGACATTCTATGCGAACAATGTGGTGTTTGTGAGCTTAACGTCTCAGTCTTTTCAATATTCGAACCCATCCGATTTAACAGGTAAGCGAGTAGGGATTGTCTCTTCTTATGCGTACCCCGAGAAGTTGCTGGCAACCCCCAGTGTCATCTGGGTGGCGGGAATGGATCTGAATCAGAACCTGAAAAAAGTGTTAGGTGGACGCTTGGATATGGCCATTGGGGCAGAGAATGTCATGCGCTATGAAGCCAAGCAATTAGAAGGTGCGGATCGTTTGTTTTATGACACCGCGCATCCGTTAGAGGTACGCTCGGTGCATATGGGGGTTAATCGGCAGTACAAGCATCATCAAAAACTAGCCAAAGAGCTAGATCATATGATTCAAACGTTTAAACAGTCTGGACGCTTTGATCAAATCAAAAAACAACACGGCTTAATGTAGTTGGTGTGTTTCTTTGGTTAGCCCCATAGGAGCATCTTCTTAATAATCAACCAGTGAATTAAAAAGAGGGCTCAATATGAAAAACAGTTTGTTATTGCTATCCATGATTTTGGCCATGAATGCCATGGCTGATAATGCTTTTTACGGTTCGCTCAATGTAGGACTGGAGTACCGTGACATCAAAGACAACGACCTGTTTGATGACCATATGCAAATGCAAGATGCATATAGTTATCTTGGGGTAAAAGGCGAACAAGAAATTCAGCCTGGGCTGGTGGGTTTTTATAACTACAAAATTTATGTAGACGTTGTTAAAGGTAAACTCTACAAAAATGAACAGCTCACTTGGGCCGGTGCTGACAACGAGCAAAACGATGCGCACGTTGGCGTAAGAGGTGGCTTTGGTCAGGTGTCCGTGGGTTATCAATGGAATGCCTACTACAATGCCATTGCCTATACCACGGATCGCTTTAGCAGCGGCTGGACCGGCTTTGATACCTATGCCGCGTTTCAATTAGGCGAGTTGATTGTATATCAAACCCCCAACATTGGCGGTTTAACCGCAGTGCTTAATATTCAAAGCGGGGTTGATAACGCAACCGGTAAAACGGAAGAGCGTTTTATTGCCTCTGCCAGCTATAACCTAGATGCGTTAACCGCCCATGTGGCTTACGATGATTTAGGTTCCGGCTCTACCGAGTTATTGGGTGTGGCAGCTGAGTACAATATGTCGAACATGCGTTTTGCCATCAAACATGAAATTGCAAAAGAGGGATTAGGTGCAGATGATGCGAGCCTAACTTCGCTGCATGCATCCTTCACATCTGGCAGTAACACTTATCGTGTGCATTTTGGTAGCGGGAATTACCCCAGCTATTTACCGCTTGATGACAGCAAGGGTGAAAACGAAGGCAGTGAGGTGGGTTTAGGTATGGAACATGTCATTAACGACAATATGTATATGTTTGTGGAATATCACATGAGTGATGAATACTGTGCCTATGATCTAACTGAGGGTAATGGTAACGGAGGTTATGACGGAATTAATGGTAACGAAATATACGGTTGCCAAGTGATCAGTGTTGGCACGCAATTTTCCTTTTAATTAAATAACACAAACAAAAAAGCCCAGAATATTCTGGGCTTTTTTGTTTTTAAAGGTTTACCAAATTATAACGTGGCAAATACGTTATCAGCGGCTTGTAAGGTTTGCTCAATATCTGCATCAGAAATGGCAGCACACATGAAGCCAGCTTCAAACGCGGAAGGCGCTAAGTACACCCCTTCGTTTAACATGCCGTGATAGAATTTCTTGAAGCGCTCTTGATCGCAGTTTTGCACCTGTGCAAATCGACGAATGGTTTTCTCCTCGCTAAAGAAGAAACCGAACATGCTGCCCACTTGGTTAGTGGTGAATGGAATACCGTGTTTTTCTGCTAACGCTTCTAAGCCTTTGCATAGAGTTTGGGTTTTTTCGGTGAGTGCATCGTAAAAACCCGGCTGGCTTATGGCTTCTAACATGGCAAACCCCGCCGCCATGGCAATGGGGTTGCCCGATAACGTGCCCGCTTGGTAAACAGGGCCAAGTGGTGCTAGGTGTTCCATGATGTCTTTTTTACCACCAAAGGCACCCACTGGCATGCCGCCGCCAATCACTTTACCCAGTGTGGTCATGTCCGGGACCACGCCATACACTTCTTGCGCGCCACCTTTAGCTGCGCGGAAGCCACACATGACTTCATCAAAAATCAACACGATGCCATGTACATCACACAGCTCACGCAAGCCTTGTAAGAATCCGGTTTCTGGTGGAATGCAGTTCATGTTGCCGGCGATAGGCTCCACAATGACACAGGCAATCTCGTTACCCATTTGTGCAAAGCATTCACGTACGGAATCCAAATCATTGTGAGTCAGGGTGATGGTTAAATCCGCAACCGCTTTAGGCACGCCCGGTGAACTTGGTACACCTAGGGTTAACAAACCAGAACCGGCTTTAACTAATAAAGAATCCGCATGGCCGTGGTAGCAGCCTTCAAATTTCACCATCTTGTCACGGCCGGTATAGCCGCGGGCGAGACGAATGGCACTCATGGTGGCTTCGGTGCCGCTGGAAACCATGCGCACCATATCCATGCTTGGGTACATTTCGCATACCTTGTTGGCCATGGTGATTTCTAATTCGGTAGGGGCACCAAAACTTAAACCGTTTACCAATTGTTTTTGTACGGCTTCTAGCACCTGCGGTGCGCCGTGACCCAAAATTAATGGGCCCCAAGAGTTCACATAATCGATGTAACGGTTGCCGTCTTCATCAAATAAGTAAGCGCCTTCGCCTTTTTTGAAAAAGATAGGGCTACCACCCACGCCATTGAAGGCGCGCACCGGGGAGTTCACACCACCAGGAATGTGGGCTTGCGCCTGTGAAAATAATGATTCTGAACGAGAGATATCCATGGAAAACCTATTGCATAAAATGAAAAGTTAAAACGGGCGAACCACAGCAAGAATAACTATGGCAATTAAAATAAGAACCGGCGCTTCGTTAAACCAGCGAAAGAACACATGGCTGCGTTGGTTTTTGTCGTCGCGAAATTGTTTAAGTAGATGACCACAATGAAAATGATAGCCGACCAATAACACCACCAAAAAGAGTTTGGCGTGAACCCAGCCTTGGCTAAAGTAATAGCTTGGATTGATGGTGAGTAGCCAAACGCCCAGCGCGATCACAGCAATCATGGATGGGGTCATGATGCCGCGATACAGTTTGCGCTCCATGATCTTGAAGCGCTCTTTGCTGGTCTGATCTTCAGCCATGGCGTGATACACAAATAAACGCGGCAGGTAAAACAAGGCTGCGAACCAGCATACGACGGCAATAATATGAAACGCTTTAATCCAAAGCATATTCGTCCTTAGTTCGATTGGCTGTGGTTAATGGGTATATCGATAATAGTTGTGGATTTTATCATGTTCGATGATGCCCATGACAGAGGCGGTATTCACTTCTTTACCATAGTGTATGGTTAGGCATTCCACCTGCTCATCAATCATGGTGTCGATGGCCTCTTGCAAGTTAGCGCGCATGGAGATGCTCTTGCAGGTTAAGCGCTGTCCAGGAATGGCCATGAGATTCAAAGTGGGCTCGCCGTCATCGTCTTCCTCAAGCCATTGCTCCAAGGCTTCTTCATCTAGCAATAGATTCGCTAAATCCGACGCGGCTAATGCAGCCAGAATGCCTTTTTCCCCATGAATAACCAGCCAACTTGGATTGCCATTCAGGGCAAGCTTCAGGGTGTCGATGTTGGCAAACTTTGGCACTACCTTGATGTTCTTTTCGGCCACCGATAGCACGCTGCTTTGTCTGAGCATGAGTTCAACTGGGCTTGTGTCTGTGGATAACCCACGTAATTGCAGCAAGCGGGGGAATAAGGCTTTTTGTTTGAAGATTTCACTGCTGGTGAGGTTGGATACCACCACCACTAACATGCCCGGCAGAATAATATTGGGATTGTTGGTGAGTTCTAATAACGTCATTAACGCGGTTAATGGTGCTTGCAAGCACGCGCTCATCATAGCGGCCATGCCCAGCATGGCGTAATACCCTGTGGGGCTGGCGATCTCGGGTGCAAAATAATTCCCCACTTCCCCCATGGCACCGCCAGCACAGGCGCCAATGAAAATCATGGGGCCAATGGCGCCCCCAGGCTGACCTAAGCCTATGTTGAAACCGGTAATAAATAATTTGGCGATGGCAAAGGTGATTAACAGTACCCAAGGCAATTGCCCGGTAATGGCTTGGTTTACCGTGTCATAGCCGATGCCCATCATGGCTGGGATGAGCAAGGCGAGACTGCCATTCAAAAGGCCGATGATTAAAAAGCGCACCCAAATATTTTTGGGCGCTTTGCGCGCACTCTTTACCGAAATCCAAATAAATAAGGCGGCTAAAGCCCCCATGAGTAACCCTTCGACTAATAAGAAAGGAAATTCTAACAAGGAGTGCATCTGCAATTGCGGCACGGTAAAAGCGGGTTCTGCGCCGTACACCAAGCGAGTTAATAGCGCACCTGCCACAGATGCCAAAATAATGGGGATCAAGCTGATAAAGCTGTAACCCATCACGATCACTTCCATGGCGAAGATCACACCGGCAATGGGAGTATTAAACGAGGCACTAATAGCCGCTGCCACACCACTGGCCAATAACAGCTGCACGTGACGACTGGGCAGTTCGAATTTACGCCCCATGATACTGCCGCTGGCCGCACCTAGATGTACAGCAGGGCCTTCACGACCTGTGCTTTGTCCGCTTAATGCGCAAATAATACCGGCAAAAAATTGCGCGATAAAATTGGTAAAGGGCATGTGCCCTTGGTGGTGCTTTAAACGCTCCAGTACATGACCGATCCCCACTTGGCGGCTTTGTTGACTCAAACGAGAAAAAATAAGCGCCACAAGTAACGCGCCACATAAAGGTAAGGTGAAACGAATCCACGGGGCGAGCATTTCAAAATTTTCGTGATCCCCATTGGCTAAGTAATGCTCTAACGGGCCTTCAATGGCGAGGCGAAATAACAAAATGGTGCCACTGGTAATGAGCCCAGCTAACACGCCCAACAGGGCTAGCTGAGGTAAGGCATCCCCTTGAGCAAGGGAAATTCGTAATTGGCGGATAAAAGATGCCATCTATGCTCTATCACTTTTTATGGAAGGCGCTATTATAAGGCCCTTCGAATTTTAGAAAAAAGAAGGTGATATTGTGATTAATGTGGGCCTTGTGGGCGGTACAGGTTACACCGGTGTGGAATTGCTTAGAATTCTTGTTCAACACCCACAGGTGAATTTAAAAGTGGTGACCTCTCGTGGTGAAGACGGCACCCTAGTATCGGACATGTTCCCTAATCTGCGCCCATTCACAAATATCACCTTCAGTGTACCGGATGTTAAAACCCTGTGTGAGTGTGATTTGGTCTTTTTTGCTACGCCACACGGTGTTGCCATGGATATGACGCCAGAATTAGTGCAAAACGGCGTGCGAGTGATTGATCTGGGGGCAGACTTCCGTATTAAAGACGTGGTGGAATGGTCTAAATGGTATGGCATGGAACACACCTGCGCCGATATCGTTGAACAAGCTGTGTATGGTTTACCGGAAGTTAACCGCGAAGCCATCAAAACCGCCAAGGTCATTGCCAATCCGGGTTGCTACCCGACTGCGGCTCAACTGGGCTTATTACCTCTGATCGAGCAAGGCTTGATCGAAACCGACTCCATTATTGCTGATTGCAAATCTGGCGTGAGTGGCGCGGGCCGTCAGGCGAAAGTAGGTGGCTTGTTGTGTGAAGCCAGCGAAAGCTTCAGCGCCTATGGGGTTGCAGGGCATCGTCACTTACCAGAAATCAAACAAGGTTTACAAAACGCCAACAAGAACAACGAAGTGGGCCTGACATTTGTGCCACACTTAACACCTATGATTCGGGGTATTCATGCTACCCTGTACGCCAAATTGAAAGACACCTCGGTGGATTTACAGCAGGTGTTTGAAGCACGTTATGCCAATGAGCCATTTGTGGATGTGATGCCAGCAGGTACGCACCCGGCCACGCGTAACGTGAAGGGCAGTAACTACAATCAAATTGCGGTGCATCGTCAACAAGGCGGCGACACTGTGATTGTGTTGTCTGTCATTGATAATTTAGTGAAAGGTGCGGCCGGTCAGGCGGTGCAAAATATGAACATTATGTTTGGCTTTGCTGAGAATGCAGGCATGACTCAGCCAGCTATGCTTCCATAATGCGACAGGTAGAAAAGAAAAAGGATTGCATGCTATGACAGTGGTAAAAGGCAGCAAGCAAGATCAACTCATGGTGGTCAGTTATGACCCTTGGACGCGCTTCTTTAAGCGCTTGTTGATGTTGGTATTGATTGCAGCATTGGGTGGCGCAAGCTACATCTTTGGTCGTTATGAAGCGCTTGAAGCTCAGACCCAAGCCATTGCTGAGCGGGATCAGCTGAAAGAAGATCTACAAATGGCCCAAGACGAGATGGCGTCTTACAGTCAGCGCGTCATCATGTTGGAAAAAGGCGGTGAAGTGGATCGCCGTTCTACAGAAGGTTTGCGTCAGAACTTAGTGGATCTGCGTAATCAAATCGCCACACTGCAAGAAGAAGTGGCGTTTTACAAAGGCATCATGGCGCCATCTACTCGCAAGCAAGACTTACGTATTCAAAAACTGGATATTGAGCCCACATTAGAAGAGCGTCGCTATCGCTATAAAGTGGTAATCACGCAAGTGGGCACCAACCAGCGCTTTGTGAGTGGCTTAGCCGGGGTGAATATGGTTGGTGTGCTCAATGGGGCGCAAAAAGTATTTGGTTTAAGAGACGTATCCGATGACGTACAAGATTACGGCATTAAGTATCGTTTCCGTTATTTCCAAGAAATAGAAGGGGACTTGGTATTGCCAGAAGGTTTCACCGCCGAGTCCGTAGAAGTGGTATTACAAACAAATGGTTCAAAGGCGAATCGGGTTGAACAAAGCTTCCCGTGGCCGGGCAAGGAGTAAAGATGTTGAGTAGCAAAAGTAAAAATCCAGGTCATTACGATACGTTAATTTCCAACAAATCTGAGTTCATCGGTGATCTACATTTTAGCGGTGGTTTACACATCGATGGTCGCATCAAGGGTAATCTCATTGCCGACGAGCAATCTGGTGCCGTGGTTCGCATCAGTGAAACCGGTGTGGTTGAAGGGGAAATTCGTGTACCGAATATCATCATCAACGGCACAGTTGTGGGGAACGTGTATTCTGGCCAGCACATTGAGCTTGCCAAAAAAGCCGTAGTGAACGGTGATGTGCATTACAGCATGATGGAAATGGTCATGGGCGCGCAAGTGAACGGCAGCCTGATTCATCAAGCACAAGACAAGAACGGTAAAGGTCGTAAGCAACAAGAGCCAGTATTGGATCTTGCTCAGGGTGAAACTAAAGTTGACTAATTTAGTCGGATAAACCCATAATGGCCGAGTTAAACACTGAAGGTTTTGCAGTATGAACGTTCTTTCTCTGACCCAAGCGGCCGTACATAAAGTACAAACGCTGATTGAAGATGAGGGTGACGATAGCCTTTGCTTACGGGTCTTTGTGACCGGCGGAGGCTGCTCGGGCTTCCAATATGGATTCACCTTTGACACCGAAATCGCAGAAGACGATGCTCAAGTTGAGCAAGAAGGCGTCAAAGTGCTGGTGGATTCCTTAAGCTATCCGTATTTGGATGGCGCCAGTTTGGATTATCAAGAAAGCTTAGAGGGCTCTCGCTTTGTGGTTAGCAATCCGCAAGCATCCGCAACCTGTGGTTGTGGCTCGTCATTCACCATTTAATCTGATCCTACTTGGGATCTTGATGGGTTTCAGCTCATGGCTTTGGGCTGAGACCGATCCACACCATATCGCGTTAATTCACGCACACTCACCAGAAGAATTATCTCGCATACTAGATCAAGCTGAAGCCTGGGCAGATGCGCGTCAATCCTATCCAGAGCAAGCTATTGCTGTGATTCTGCATGGCAATGAAGCCAATGCCTTTGTGAAACACAACTATCAAATGTACCGAGAGCTGGTGGATAAAGCCGCTAAGCTGGATGCGTTTAATGTAGTAGACATAAAGATTTGTGAAACCTGGATGGGGATTAATCGCATCCGTCGTGATCAACTGCCGGCGTTTGTGGATACGGTGCCGTTTGGCCCAGAAGAAGAAAAGCGCTTGCTGAAATCTGGCTATCAGCAGTTTTAAGCCTGTTGCTAGGCGGGATACAGTGCCCCAAGAATTCTAGAGCCTTGTGCTCCTGTCACATCCGGGACATTCCCACCCAAGCGCAATTGATTTTGTTGCGCCAACCAAGCAAACGCCATGGCTTCCACCCATTGCGGGTCGATACCTAATTTGGCACTGCGGCACACATGGAAGTCGGTTCCTAATTCATGGCTTAGACATTTAAGCAATTGGCCATTAAATGCACCGCCGCCGCAAATCACCACGTCGCCACCTGTGCATAAGCGCTTAATTTCGTGACAGATGCTGTTAACCGTTAACTGCAGCAAACTGGCTTGCACATCCTCGCTGGGGATTTCTTTAATGGGAAAGTGGTTGAGCCAATCAAGATTAAAGTGCTCACGTCCCGTACTTTTGGGAGCCGGCATTTTGAAATAAGGGTCATCTAATAGCATTTTGAGTAGGGCGGGGTTGACCTTGCCGCTTTGCGCCCAACTGCCGTTATGATCGTAATTTCCTTTTTTGTGCTGCACGCACCAAGCATCCATTAATACATTGCCAGGTCCCGTATCAAACCCTTTGACGCTGCCATGGGCAGGTAAATAGGTGATGTTGGCCATGCCGCCAATGTTCACAACCACGGTGTCTTTATCGGATTGTTGGAATACTTGCTGATGAAACGCCGGCACTAATGGGGCCCCTTGTCCGCCTGCGGCCATGTCGCGGGTACGAAAATCACACACCACGTTAATAGCACTCAGTTCCGCTAATAACGCGCCATTAATCAGTTGTAAGGTGTAATGGGGAGGCATGTGGCGAATGGTTTGTCCGTGACAACCAATGGCATTGATGTCTTGTGCCTCTATGCCAGTGTGCTCTAACACGGCTTTAACCCCTTGCGCATACAAGCGACTTAAGTCATTGCTGACGCGGGCACTGCGATTGAGCTCATCTTCACCGGATTGGCAAAGCTTCATGATTTGCTGTTTCAGGGAATCGGGGAAGTCTAAATGGTGTGAGCCGATTAATTCAATTTTACCGCCGCCAATACTCACCAATACGGTATCGATACCGTCCATACTGGTGCCGGACATTTGTCCGATGTAATAACTGGGATCAGCGTGAGGCAAAGTAATCACCATAAATATGACTTTCTAAGCGCATCACCATGATTTGGGCATAGTGTAAGAAGCTTTCTTTTTGGCTTTGGTCAATGGGTTTGGCTTGAGGCAAGCGCACTCGTAATGGATCACGGTGCACGCCATTGACGCGGAATTCATAGTGTAAATGCGGGCCTGATGCCAAACCAGAACTGCCCACATAGGCCACGGTTTGACCTTGTTTTACACGTTTGCCTACGCGCACGCCGCGACCAAAGGATTGTAGATGCGCATATAAAGTGGTGTAGCTGGAGCCGTGTTGCAAAATTAAGACGCGACCATAGCCACCTTTGTTGCCAGCAAAAATCACCTTGCCATCACCGGCGGCACGAATGGGTGTACCACGGCGAGCCGCGTAATCCACCCCTTTGTGGGCGCGAATACGGTGAAGAATAGGGTGCCTACGATTCAAATCAAAGCGCGAACTAATGCGGGTGAAATCCACTGGCGTGCGCAAAAACGCTTTGCGCATGCTTAAGCCAGCTGGGGTGAAGTATTGAGCGTACCCCTGGGCGTCATCGTAGCGTACCGCGGTATAAGACTTACCTTGGTTTTCAAAGCGGGCCACTAAAATGTCACCATCGCCGACTTTTTCACCGTCTAAGTATTTCTCTTGATAGATCAGGCTGAAGTTATCCCCTTGGCGGATATCCAAGGCAAAATCCACATCCCAACCGAAAATCGAAGCCAACTGCATGATGATGTTGTTGCTCATACCGGCACTCATGCCAGCCTCAAATAAAGAGCTGTCGATGGAGCCTTGAGCGAAGGTTTCGACGACATCTGGCTCTAGCACAATCTTTTTGCTGTCAAACCCGGTTTCGGTTTTGACGAATTCATAGCTTTCAAATAAGGATTTTTCTAAACGAAAGCTCTGCAGGGTTTGTTCGTCCAGTTGAAAGCCCACCTTATCCCCAGGGTGAAGTTGATTCAGGCTAGCGCCGTGTTCGGTTTGGGTTAATTGGTAAAGTAACTGGGCAGACAGGCCTTCGTTGACAAACAGTTGGGCCAAGGTGTCACCCGGTTTAATGGACTGCATATTCCAAGCTGGCGCGGTCGTTTCTTGGGTCTCTTGCAGTGTACTGTCAGGTAAGGGTAGCTGATAGGCAAACGTGCGACGTTCCAGCTCTTGTTTCACCGGAATCAAAATCAAAAGTGCCACCACAAACAAACAGGTTAAGCCAAGGGCAATCCAATGGCGTTTCGGTAGCAGTTCAAGAGCGGATAAATCCTTGTTAATCATAGTATTGCCTGTACATCTGGTGGGCCAAGCATAACATTCCCTATTCGAAATTGTAGACCCGTTTGCTCGCTTTAGGAGCCAGTTGGCAGCTAAATTGCTGCAACAACTTGCAAATCTGCTCAAATCCGTTAATTTCCTCCCTCTTCATTCAGATACGAGTACTACTGGGTAAGTCCATGACAGCGGCATTAATAGAAGATTTAAAGGCCCGAGGCCTATTTAACGATTGCACAGGCGAAGCCGAATTAGTTGAGCGCTTAGAAGCAGGCTGTCAAACCTTGTATTGCGGCTTTGACCCTACTGCCGACAGCTTACACATTGGCTCCCTTGTTCCTTTATTAGTACTAAAGCGTTTTCAAATGGCGGGTCATAAGCCATTGGCGTTAGTGGGTGGCGCAACGGGTTTGATTGGTGATCCGAGCTTTAAAGCCGCCGAGCGTAAATTGAATGGCCCAGAAGTGGTAGCGGGCTGGGTTGAAAAGCTAAAAGCGCAAGTAAGCCGCTTTGTGGATTTCGACTCTGGCGAAAACAGCGCCAAAGTGGTGAACAACCTAGACTGGGTTGGCGAATTCAACATGTTGGATTTCCTACGTGATGTGGGCAAATACTTCTCTGTTAACCAAATGATTCAAAAAGAATCCGTTAAGCAGCGCCTAGATCGTGACGGTGCAGGTATCAGCTTTACCGAATTCACCTACATGATCCTGCAAAGCTATGACTTCGCTAAATTAAACGAAATCGAGAACTGTATTCTGCAAATTGGTGGCTCGGATCAGTGGGGTAACATCACAGGTGGTACCGAACTGACCCGTCGCATGAATGGCAATCAGGTGTTTGGTCTAACCTTGCCATTAGTAACCAAGTCGGACGGCACTAAATTCGGCAAGACCGAAAGCGGCACCATCTGGTTAGATGCAAACAAAACATCGCCATACGCGTTTTACCAGTTCTGGCTTAACACCGCCGATGCGGATGTATACAAGTTCCTTAAATACTTCACCTTCTTAAGTGTTGCAGAGATTGATGCCATAGAAGCGGCGGATGCCGACATTCAAGGTCGTAAAACTGCTCAACCTATTTTGGCAAAAGAAGTCACCAAGCTATTGCATGGTGAAGATGGTCTTGCAGCGGCAGAACGCATTACAGAGGCGCTGTTCTCTGGCGATGAATCGGCATTAAGTGAAGCGGACCTTGAGCAAATTAAGCTAGATGGCTT
>JBFEWA010000182.1:0-6424 GCA_041546605.1 Bermanella sp. | reverse complement strand
TGCCGCCATGGATACGATTAACGCTTCGCCGTATGGGAACAGTTGCGCGGCACCGTCGCCGGTTTTACCCATGGCCATGTTTACCGCAATCGGCGCTAAGCCTAAACCTATGATCATAATGATTGGGCCTGTCACCACAGGAGGCATGATCTTATGCAAAAAGCCCGGCCCACGAATGGCCACTAACGCCGCCAACACCACATACACTAAACCAGCGCAGAATAAGGCGCCCATGGTGGCGGCCATACCCCAGGTTTGCACACTAAATGCAATGGGTGCGATAAACACAAATGACGATGCCAAGAAAACCGGCACACTGCGTTTGGTAACCACTTGGAAAATCAGCGTACCCACACCAGCGGTAAACAATGCCACACTTGGGTCAAGACCAGTAATCAACGGCATTAATACCAAGGCACCAAATGCCACAAACAGCATTTGCGTGCCCGCTAAGGCCGTTCGCCAGCCTTTATATTCAACTTGAGTCGTCATAGTCACCCCTGAGTTTTATTATTTCGTGCCAAAAATCTTATCGCCCGCATCACCCAAGCCTGGAATGATGTAACCGTTTTCATTTAAGTGACTGTCAACGGATGCGGTATAGATGTCTACGTCTGGGTGCGCCGCTTGCACTTTGGCGATGCCTTCTGGTGCTGCCACTAATACCAATGCGCGAATGCTTTCACAGCCCGCTTTTTTTAATAGGTCGATGGTGGCGATCATGGAACCACCTGTGGCCAACATTGGGTCAACCACCAAAGAGATACGCTGATCGATGTCGCCCGCTAATTTGTCGAAGTAACTTACAGGTTCTAGGGTTTCTTCGTCACGATATAACCCCACCACACTGATTTTGGCGCTTGGTAATAATTCTAATACGCCATCTAGCATGCCAAGACCCGCACGTAGAATCGGCACCACTGTGATTTTTTTACCGCGAATGCGCTGGGCGGTAATTTCACCGCACCAACCTTGAATGGTGTAGTCCTCAAGCTCTAAGTCTTTAGTGGCTTCGTAGGTTAAAAGATTGCCCACTTCGCCCGCTAACTGACGAAAACTGCGAGTACTGCGGTCGCTGGATCTCATTAAACCCAGCTTGTGTTTCACTAATGGATGGCTGATCTCATGTACGCTCATGCAAAGCCTCTGTCGGTATTCAAATGGATGTGCGCTGGCCGCTTAAATGGGAGTATCCCGTAGCCAGTCTAACGTGATATTGCGAATTTTGTCACAGACGGGAAAAACAGGCGATAAGAAATTGACCGAACGATCAACTTAGACGAAAAAAGCCATGCTTTAAGCATAAAAAAACCCGTCAAAAAGACGGGTTAAAAAGAACCGAAGTTCTCGCTACATTCTCACCATGCTCCCTTGCGGAAACACAAAGCCATCATGAAAGGGATTGATTTACATTACTGTAGTAGAAGTGTTTCTCAATGTAACTTTATGTAAATAAAGGGGTTTTTCTCAAAAATTGGCATTTTACACCTACCTACTAGGTTATACCTGATGGTTTTGCGGCCACAACAAACTCATTTTCGCCCCTTGCCAGCGGCTCTCCCCCACAAAGGCTTGCCCGCCGTGCCAGTAAATAATGCGGCGCACAATGGACAAACCTAAGCCATATCCACCGGATGCCCGAGTGCGGCTATCGTCTAATCGAGTAAATGGCGAAAACACCCGCTGCCAATCTTTTTCTGGAATCCCTGGGCCGTCATCTTCCACGTCCACGCGGCAAATGCCGTTATCAAAACTGTATTCGATGCACACTTTTTCATTGGCATAACGACAAGCATTGCCCACTAGGTTTTGAATGGCGCGGTGCATGTAGCGGTATTCGATATCGCTGAAGATATGCTCTTCTGCCACGGTGTCGCTGTGCCATTGAATGTCCACCTTGTCGGTGCGACGACGGGTTTCTTCCACCACCTGATCCACCAAGTCCAACATATTGCTGGATTTGAATTCTAAAATGGGTCCGCCTTCTTCTAAGCGCGCATAGGTGAGAATCTCGTCCACCAGCTCATCCAGCTCTTGCAGGTCTTGATCCATTTCATGCAATTGCTTTTGGGTGTATTCATCTGTGGTGGTGTCTTCGAGCATTTGCACACCAAAACGCATACGCGCCACCGGCGTGCGCAATTCATGACTCACGGCACGAATCATTTCTTTTTGTACCCCCATCAACCTTTGTATATGACTGGCCATGCGATTAAACGCTTCCCCTAGTCGCCCAAACGCATCTTGAGATTCCACTTTCACCCGTGAATTCAAATGCCCACTGGCGATGCGTGACGCTGCCCGCTCTAGGCGCTGCAAGTTCACTTCAAAGCGATACACCAGCCAGTACACGGCAATCCCTGTGAGTATCACCGCCAAGACGATGACCACCAGCACGGATTGCAGCGATAAACCCTGACGAAACACAATGGGGCCCATTTCGATGATCTGCTTAATTTCCGGCAAATAGGTATAAAAGCGGCCTTTACTGCCAGATATGTCGTAATAGGCTAAATAATCCGGTGCCTGCATGTTGGCCAGTTCACGCTCAAATGATTTGGCTTCGTTAGCATCCAACACGCGCACGGGCAAATGGTATTCACGGCTGTAGTCCTCAATTAATTGCGGCAAGCTGCGCTGTTCCCGTTGAATCAAACGGCGTATCAATGTGGCGGCCCCACGAATATGGGTGGTACGAAAATCATTAAACAAGCCGGTTAACACATACACGTCATGATTCAGCTTAACTTGCGCCTGTACTTGTAACGTGCCATTGGCTTGATTATTCAGTAGATATTGGCCTGCGGCTAAGCGCGCGCGATCCACTGGACCTAAGTCCATGTCCGCGGATAGTTCTAACGATAAAGGAATACCCAGAAGATCGGAGACCGCTTGAATGCCCCCTTGGGAGGCTTTGATCTCACCCACGGCCAGCAGCAAGATGCCACCCATGATGCTTTGCTGATGCTGCTTTTGATTCACATGGTCAACCAGCCATAACGACCCTAACGTCGAAATGGAAACCAGCAACAAGATGGTAAGAACCCCAATATAGACACGAGAAAAGATAACAACGCTCCTGTTTGCAAAAACGCGATTGTGCCTAGATTTCTTTTACAAACAAGTAACCTTTACTGCGAACGGTTTTAATACGCTTAGGCTGCAATGGGTCATCGCCAATTTTAGGGCGAATGCGACTGATGCGTACATCAATGGATCGATCCTGGCCGTCGTACTCAATGCCACGCAATGCGGTGAAGATTTCCTCGCGGCTCAATACTCGGCCCGCATTGGAGCTTAATAGCCATAACAAGTCGAATTCGGCACTGGTGAGATCAATGGGTTCTTCGTCTAGCCACGCTTCGCGCATGCCGTTATCCACCACCAAGTTGGCAAACACCACGCGGTTTTGCTCCCCAGGGTCGGCGGATGCAGCTGTTTGCGCATCTGGGCCTTCTTTCACGCGGCGCAATAACGCGCGGATACGGGCAAGTAATACTCGTGGACGAGCCGGTTTGGCCAAATAATCATCAGCACCCATCTCTAAGCCCAACACCTGATCGAGATCGTCGTCCCGAGCAGTGAGCATAATAATGGGGCCTTTATAGTAAGGACGAACCAGGCGACAAATGGACAGACCATCTTCCCCAGGCAACATAAGATCAAGTATCACCAAGTCCGGCTGTTCGTCTTTAATGCGGTCAACCGCCCGTGAGCCATCCCCTTCAACGGAGACATCCATACCATTGGATTCAAGATACTCCTGAGTCAGACCGGCCAAACGCTCGTCATCTTCGACTATTAAGATCTTCCACGCTTCATCTGTTTGTTGTGCCTGTTCCATAGATCGTCCCAGAATAGATAAATAACTCTAATATACATTAATTTAGACGTTTATAAGCATCCTGCCTAATGCGATGAAATTTTTCAGCTATTCCTTGAAAGGTCAGCTGTCCACACCTTAAGATTAGTCTAAATTACGGATGACGACACTGGGCCGTAAGCGAACACTAACAAGCCATATTTACACACCCATTACTCACAACTTATCCACAAGTCCAGAACAGACAAAACACTACATATAGGGTTGATTCTAAGTCCCAAGCGCAATATCCTGTGTCTAATCCGAGTTAGAGCAGTATTGAATGTTCGCTTTTTGATCACAGTTACTTAAAATAAGAACAAAGTGATCATATAACAGCCAAATCTTGATTCGGGTATTTCACAAACCTAATTTTTCTATCCGCCCCTTATTTAAGGGATGGTGTTTTTTGTATGGGCAAGGGTCAGAGATGAACAGCACACTTCATGTTACAAAACGAGACGGAAATCGTGCTCCTTTAGATTTAGACAAAATCCACAAGGTGCTGACATGGGCAGCAGAGGGGTTAAATAATGTCTCTGTTTCAGAAGTTGAGCTTCGCGCGCAAATTCAATTCACGGACGGTATTTCCACCTCCGACATCCATGAGACGCTAATTAAGTCCGCTGCGGATTTAATTTCTGAAAACACGCCTGACTATCAATACATGGCGGCGCGCCTAAATATTTTCCATCTGCGCAAAAAAGCCTATGGTCAGTTCGAACCACCTGCTTTATATGACCAAGTTGCCCGCTTAGTCGACAGTGACCGTTACGACCGTCATTTATTAGAAGATTATTCTGAAGCTGAATTCAAAGAAATGGACAGCTTCATTGACCACAGCCGCGATTTAAACTTTGCCTATGCTGCGGTTAAGCAATTAGAAGGTAAGTACCTGGTTCAAAACCGTGTAACCGGTGAAGTGTTTGAAAGCCCACAGTTCTTATACCTATTAATTGGTGCGTGTTTGTTCGCCAATTACGACAAATCCATTCGTATGGATTATGTACGTCGTTTTTATGATGCGGTTTCTACCTTTAAGCTGTCACTACCAACGCCTATCATGGCCGGTGTGCGTACCCCGACGCGTCAGTTCAGCTCGTGTGTATTAATTGAAACCGACGATAGCCTAGATTCTATCAATGCGGCCGCTGGCGCCATTGTTAAGTACGTGTCTCAACGTGCCGGTATCGGCATCAATGCGGGCCGTATCCGCGCCCTAGGTAGCCCAATCCGTGGTGGTGAAGCCTTCCACACAGGTTGTATTCCATTCTACAAACACTTCCAAACAGCGGTAAAAAGCTGCTCTCAAGGTGGTGTGCGTGGTGGCGCGGCGACCTTGTTCTACCCTATTTGGCACATGGAAGTTGAATCTCTATTGGTTCTTAAGAACAACCGTGGTGTTGAAGAAAACCGTGTACGTCACCTAGATTACGGCGTGCAGTTAAACAAATTAATGTATGAGCGTTTGATCAAAGGCGGCAACATCACCTTGTTCAGCCCTTCTGACGTACCAGGCTTATACGATGCGTTCTTCGAAGACCAAGCGAAGTTCGAAGAGCTGTACGTGAAATACGAAAACGATCAGCACATTCGCAAGCAAACCATTAAAGCGGCTGAGTTGTTCTCTATTTTGATGCAAGAACGTGCCAGCACGGGTCGTATCTACATTCAAAACGTGGATCACTGTAATACTCACAGCCCATTTGATTCCACTGTGGCACCGATTCGTCAATCCAACCTATGTTTGGAAATCGCACTGCCTACTAAGCCGTTAAAAGAAATTAACGACAAAGAAGGTGAAATCGCCCTTTGTACACTTGCTGCATTCAACCTAGGTGCTCTAGAAAACCTAGACGAACTCGAAGAGCTCGCTGACATCATCGTACGTGCACTGGATAACCTATTGAGCTATCAAGATTACCCAATGCCAGCAGCAGAAATTGCCAGCATGTCCCGTCGTACTCTGGGTGTGGGTGTGATCAACTACGCTTACTACCTTGCGAAAAACGGCGTGAAATACAGCGACGGCAGCGCACTTGGTTTGACTCACCAAACCTTCGAAGCCATTCAATACTACCTATTGAAAGCCTCTAACAAGCTAGCCAAAGAAGTGGGCGCGTGTGCCAAGTTCAACGAGACCACTTACTCTCAAGGTATCCTACCGATTGATACCTATAAGAAAGATTTGGACGCGATTTGCAACGAAGAACTTCGTTACGATTGGGAAGCTCTGCGCACTGAGATTAAAACTCACGGCCTACGCAACTCAACTCTAACGGCATTGATGCCTTCCGAGACTTCTTCACAAATCAGTAACGCCACCAATGGTATTGAGCCTCCACGTGGTTACATCAGCGTGAAAGCCTCCAAAGACGGTATTTTGAAGCAGGTTGTGCCTGAGTTTGACCGCATTCGTCATAAATACGAATTGCTATGGCAATGGCCATCTAACGATGGTTACTTACAACTTGTGGGTGTGATGCAGAAGTTTGTGGACCAAGCCATCTCTGCCAACACCAACTACGACCCATCTAAGTTTGAAGGGTCTAAGGTGCCAAT
>JBFEWA010000284.1:0-4478 GCA_041546605.1 Bermanella sp. | reverse complement strand
ATTAGGGGTGACCAAGGGCGTAAGCGGGCCTTCTTGCGCAATGGCCGCTTGCTCATAGCTGGGCTTCACGTTGCGTACATTGGGCTGAATCCAGATTTGTAAGAACTTAAGATCCTCTGTCGCGCTGCCATTAAATTCACTGTGCATGATGCCGGTACCGGCACTCATGCGCTGCACATCACCTGCTGGAATCGTAAAGTGATTACCCATGCTGTCTTTGTGCACAATGCTGCCTTGAGTGATATAGGAAATGATTTCCATATTGTCGTGGCCGTGAGCCCCAAAGCCCATACCTCCGGTTACCGTGTCATCGTTAATGACCCTAAGGGTGGAGAACCCCATGTGCCTTGGGTCGTAATATTGCCCAAAGGAAAAGCTATGAAAGCTGTTGAGCCAGCCAAAGTTAGCATGGCCTCGGTCTTGTGCTTTGCGAACGTAAAACATAGTCCACCTCCAAAGTTGATAGGGAGATGATAAAACAAGTAATTCGATCAATGTCAGCAATGATCCGCTGATATTGATCGAATCAATAGATGGGTTACTTTTCTGGTAAGGGGGTGAATTCGTCTTCATCCCCAGGGATGGCGGGAAAACGACCGTCTTTCCAATCTTGCTTAGCCTTTTCCAAGCGTTCTTTATCAAACGAGACGAAGTTCCAAAACATGCGCGGGGTTTCTTCCCAGTGCTCGCCCCCTAAAAAGATAAAGCGACACTGACTGGCACTGTGTACGCTGTCTTCATTTTCCAACAGCACAAATTGCCCTTGCCCATAGGCCGTATCTCCAATAGTGACGTTGCCATCTAATACATACACGGCGCACTCTTGTTCTGGGTTGGGGCGTGCAATGGTTTTGCCTTGTGGGGCGAGGACATCCATATAAAACATAGGGCTGTAAGTTTTAATGGGGGCGGTTTTGCCACAGGCTTCTCCTGCAATCAGGCGCATTAATATGCCGTCTTTCATGAAGTGGGGCAGCTGAGATTTCTTCACATGGGTGAATGACGGCTCAATCTCCGCTTTATCCTTGGGTAATGCCACCCAGGTTTGTAAGCCGTTTAACGTATGTTCTTGGGCTTTCACCTCGATGGTTTCACGTTCGCTGTGGGTGATGCCTTTGCCTGCAGTCATCCAGTTCACATCCCCGGGGATGATCTCTAAATTGTTACCCAAGCTGTCGCGATGCAGCAGACTGCCTTCGAGCATGTAGGTAATGGTGGCCAAGCCGATATGAGGGTGAGGGCGCACATCAATGCCATTGCCAGCGGCGAAGGTGGCAGGACCCATGTGATCGAAGAAAATGAAGGGCCCCACCATTTTCTTGTCAAAATTGGGCAGAATGCGTGTTACTTCAAATCCATCTAGAGGTTTGCGATTACCCTTTAATTCAATAGCCATGTTGCCCCCCTGTTTTGTATGCAGTTTAGCTCAACAGGCTTTTGAGTGGGACGAATTACTCGATAAAACCCATCGTAAAATACGATGCATGGATCAAATTTGCCCAATTAATTTCACGGGCCAAAGTTTCATGAAACTGACATACAAATTCACCCAACTGTCATAAAGCAAACCTAGTCTTGAGTCATTGAATGAACAATGATGATCTCATCAGGGTGAGCACTATGAGCAAGTATCAATACGAACAACTCATGTTTCCCGGCCAAACCCTTTCGCCGGATGCACTCAATTTATTAGTGATGGAATTACGTGAAGTGGCGGCCAGTTGTTTTCAAAAAGTGCCGTATTATCAAGCGTTATCGGGCAAGCAAACTGAATTAGATAAAGCCGTGATGTGCTTGGCGCGTAACCAAGACGGCAAGCTAATGGGATTTTGTTCGGCGTTATTATTGCCGGTGGAAGGTCATGGCAATGTTTTGCACTTAGGCTTAACGTGTGTGCACCCGGATTCCCGCGGACAAAATTTAACCCATCATTTAACCAGTAAATTGTTGTTGAATTTCATTGTTAAAAAGTCGTTATTTAAAGAAACTTGGATCAGTAATTGCGCCTGTGTGCTGTCCAGTTTGGGTAACGTGGCCATGTACTTTGAAAAATTGTATCCATCACCTTATGGGGTGAAAGCACCTAGCCAGAAGCATGTGAACATTGCTCATGCTATTGATGCGCATTACAGAGAATCCATAGCCATTAACGAGCAAGCAACATTCAATGTGGAGAAATTTGTGTTTGAAGGCAGTGTGGGTGGTACTGTGTTTGAAAAGAATTCAGATGATGAACGCTTTCATCATCGTGATACTGCGCTGACCGCATACTATCAAGATTTACTGCGTTTTGAACGTGGTGATGAAGCATTACAGATTGGTAAGGTGAGTATTTTAACGTTTCCAAAATACTTAATGCGCAAGGCCATGGTACGTTTGAAAGCCTTGTTGCCTAAGCCACGCAAAGCGCCTAACTATGCCAACTAAATATGTGCCAATTAAATATCAGCCAATTAAATATCAGCCAATTAAACGCGGAATTAGCTGTGCCCTTGATCGAGCCAAGAGCGAGACTGAGGCACACGCTCGCTGGCGCATAAGTTTTGCAATTGATCCACTTGCGTTAACGTGAGGCGATTGTAATCAATTTCGATCCAGCCTTTTTGTACCCACTCTTGCAGAATTTTTGAAATGGATTGCCGCGATAGCCCCAGCATTTGCGCCAACTCTTGCTGATTAATTTGTACGGTATGTTGTTGTGGGGGCATGAGATCCAGCAAGCGGCGAGCTAGGCGCGCTGGTGGTGCCATGAGAGTGGACTGCTCCACCCAATCTAAGGTAAAGCGTAAGCGTTCGCACAGTTGCTTGGCTAAATACTTAAGGGCGGTGTGATCTCCAAGTATGTAACGTTCAAATAAAGCTTTGGGGATGATGTACACGTCGCTGTGGATCACTGCTTCGCAATCATGGGTGCGTGCGACACCATCCACTAATGAGATTTCCCCAAACCATTGTCCTTGCTCCATAAAGCACAAGGTCATGGGTTTGCCGTCTTCGTTCACGGCGCTGGCGCGTAAACGTCCACGAACGATGCCGTAATAGCCACAGGCCTCATCTCCGCGATAATGTAAATACTCGCCTTTTTTCAGTGTTTTAAATTGCATACCGTCATACAAGGTGTGTTTCACCTCTTCACTTAAATGGGCAAGGCAGGCGCTGGCGGTCATGAGTTGCGCAATGTGGTCAGGTATCATTTGAATCGCCTTGGCAGTTTGTCCAAAAGTTGACAGAGTCTGTTACTAAATGGGTCTAAGCTGTATTTATGCTTAACCCTAATAAAAGGTGGTATATGAATAACATAGCGAACGTATCCGTCAAAGACTCTGTGAGCCAAGAAGAGTGGAAAGTGCGCCAAGATTTGGCCGCTTGTTACAATTTAGTGGCCCATTACGGCTGGGATGACTTAATCTTTACCCATATCTCTGCCCGTGTACCAGGCCCTGAGCATCACTTTTTAATTAACCCTTATGGCATGATGTTTGACGAAGTCACCGCATCCAGCTTGGTAAAAGTGGATTTAGATGGCAACAAAGTCATGGACAGTGATTTTGCTATTAACCCTGCGGGCTTTACCATTCACAGTGCTATTCACGCTGCCCGCGAAGACGCCAAGGTGGTGATGCATTTACACACCAATGCAGGGGTTGCCGTATCGGCGCAACAAGCAGGCTTATTACCGATTTCTCAACAATCACTGTTTCCCCTAACTAATTTGTCTTATCACGAATACGAAGGAATCGCCCTGCGTGAAGATGAAAAGGCACGTTTGCAAGCGGATTTAGGTAACACCAACTTTATGATTTTGTGTAATCATGGTTTGCTCACTTGTGCTGAAACCGCAGCGGATGCGTTTTTGAATATGTATATTTTACAGCGTGCCTGTGAAATTCAGTTGTTAGCCCAATCCGGTGGTCATGCATTAACCCCAGTGCCAGATGGCATCGTAGAAGGTATGCAAGCGGCAGCGAAACAAGTGACCAAATCCGCAGGTGGCGGTTTGGCTTGGCCAGGTTTGTTGCGTAAACTGGATCGCTTAAACGCACCTTATAAACAATAAGCGTCGTTTTTAAAAAGCGAATAATAAGAATAATGCAGTAGGACAATCATGGATTCATTACAAGCGTGGCACGCCAAGGGGCAAACCTTTTCATTTAAAGGTCAGGAGATTTTCTATCGTACCGATGGCGATGCCGAACTACCCACCTTGGTCTTGATTCATGGTTTCCCTACTTGCAGTTGGGATTGGGCGAAAATTTGGGGTGAATTACTGCCTCATTTTCATTTGGTGACGTTAGACATGCTGGGTTTTGGATTTAGCGATAAGCCCAAGCAGAACTACTCCATTTTTCAGCAGGCCGATATTTTTGATGCGCTCTTACAGCACTTAAATATTTCCCGCTATCACATATTGGCACACGATTATGGTGATACTGTGGCGCAAGAGTTATTAGCACGTCACCATGAGTCCGGTAAGATTT
>JBFEWA010000407.1:0-2687 GCA_041546605.1 Bermanella sp. | reverse complement strand
TATAGTTTATTGGTCCAGTTAACGTATTCAATACCGGCATAAAGCTTGCCGTCATAACCCACCAACTTAGAGATATCCCACTTAAGTTGCGGTGTTAGGTTACTGGTATCAACACCATTAATTTCATTAGTGATATCCCAGAAACCATCAAATAGGAAATCTTGGCCCGCAATATTAAATGGTAAACCCCAAGTAATAGTTAGCTGCTGGTTGTCGTCCGTTGCGTCATTAAAACGATGATACAGGCTTGCATTTAAGTATGAGAAACCAGGCACGTTAAAACCAGCACCAAGACCCACTAAGAAATTATCAGCCGAGTCATCCGCGGTAGGTGTAGCACCAATGTCGCCAATTGACACCATTTCCCATGTCGTGGCTACTTTAATGCTATTAATAAAACCACTTTCAAACGTCGCAATATTAAAATTTGGGCTTAATTCAATGTATGTTTCAGAGCCACCGTCATTTACATTTACTAATCGATCGATAAAACCAAAAACATCTCCCCAGTCATGGACACTAAAATATTCATAGGTTACGACACGCTTTTCATTATCACCCAGTTCATAATCACTGCCTTGCAGCAAAGACAAACTTTGATCTTTAAAGAAGGTTTCGGCATTTACTAAACTCGAAGCTAGTAATAACAGGCCAAGTGTTAATTTCTTCATAGGGGGCTCTCCATTGAAGGGACGGTAGAAAACTAACCTTTTGGTCAGATTTAGGTATAATTTGGAATCCTACACAGTATATTAGTCCATGTTCAAGTGCTTAAATTGGATATATGCCTATTTTTAAGGCTATATTCAGTGTACATGCATAAAAAATCAACAATAAGGGGCCCCACCCATGCTCGAAAAAATATTTCAGCTGAATAAGTTCGGCACAAACAGCAAAACCGAAATCATGGCAGGTGTCACCACTTACCTGACCATGGCTTACATCATCTTCGTGAACCCTGCCATGCTTGCCGATGCCGGTATGGATAAAGGGGCCGTATTTGTGGCCACGTGTTTAGCTGCAGCTATCGGCTGTTTTATCATGGGCTTCTGGGCCAACTTACCTGTGGCACTGGCACCAGGCATGGGCTTAAACGCCTTCTTCACTTATGGTGTTGTTCTGGGTATGGGACACAGCTGGCAAACCGCTTTAGGGGCTGTATTTTTAAGCGGTGTGATTTTCATTTTAATCAGCGCTTTTAAATTACGTGAGTGGATCATTAATGCCATTCCCGTCACGTTAAAGAAAGCCATCGCCGCGGGTATTGGTGCTTTCTTAGCATTAATTGCGTTAAAAAATGCAGGCATTATTGTTGATCACCCTGCAACGTTAGTGAGCCTTGGTGATTTACATACCCTGACACCAGCGTTAGCAATATTGGGCTTTTTCCTAATAGTGGGCTTGGTGCAACGTAATATTCCCGGTGCGGTTATGATCGCTGTTCTTACAGTGACTGTGATCGGATTGATCATCGGCGACGTACATTACAATGGTATCGTATCTGCGCCACCATCATTGGCACCAACGTTCCTACAAATGGATATTGCGGCGGCCTTGAATGTGGCGATGCTCAGCGTGGTCTTTGCATTCTTATTCGTGGACTTATTTGATACCAGCGGTACTTTGATCGCGGTAACACAACGTGCGGGCCTAACCAAAGCGGATGGCCAAGTGCCTCGCTTAGGGCCAGCCCTAATGGCGGATAGTACTGCCACTATGGCCGGTGCCGCTTTAGGTACATCTACCACGACTAGTTACATTGAAAGTGCGGCGGGTGTTGCCGCTGGTGGTCGTACAGGTATGACTGCCGTGACCGTTGGCGTACTGTTTTTATTGAGTATTTTCTTTGCGCCATTAGCCGGCATGATCCCTGTGTATGCCACAGCCGGTGCGATCTTTTATGTATCCATCTTAATGATGTTTACCTTAAAAGAAGTAGAATGGGATGATCTGACTGAAGCCGCACCTGTGGCAGTGGTATTATTGTTAACACCGTTAACCTTCTCCATTGCTCACGGTATCACCCTAGGTTTTGTTACCTATGCAGCGGCTAAAGTCTTAGGCGGTAAGCGCCATGAACTCAGCACCAGTGTTTGGGTGATTTCCGCTGTACTGCTAGCGAAGATTATTTTTATCGGTTAAATACTGAAACACATCTAAGCGGTTATGAATGATACCCTCTCCTTGTATCATTCATAACATAGCCAGCAAATCGCTTAGATGTGCTTTAGCTTTTTTAACCCCTAAGGAGAACCATGGATTTTCTAAAAAGTGCTATTTTGAATCATCAAGCCATGATTCTGGACTACGGCATTCGCGTCATTGTTTCACTTCTCATCATCTGGCTGGGGATTAAACTCAGCAAACTCATTGCCAAGTGGATTGGCAAACTCTTACAAAGAAAATCCATTGATGCTGCCATCAGCGCATTCGTGCAAAGCCTTGTGCGTATTTTATTATTAATCGCGGTTATCATTGCGGGCTTAAGTAATCTAGGTATTGAAACCACCACCTTTGTCACCATCATAGGTGCCGCCGGTTTAGCCATTGCACTAGCACTACAAGGCTCTCTTTCAAATTTTGCATCCGGATTGCTCATTGCTGGCTTTCGCCCATTCAAAGCCGGTGATTATGTAGAAGCGGCCGGTGTCGCGGGCGTGGTAAAAGAAATCCAAATCTTCTCCACC
>JBFEWA010000333.1:0-3623 GCA_041546605.1 Bermanella sp. | reverse complement strand
GTTTAGTGCAGTGAGAAATCACACGTTACTGCGATGTAACTGATTTTTTGCGAAGGGGGAAAAGAAAGTGGTCGGAGTGATAGGATTCGAACCTACGACCCTCTGGTCCCAAACCAGATGCGCTACCAAGCTGCGCTACACTCCGACGGGTACTGCACTTACTATTGTAGTTGGCTCCCCGAGCTGGACTCGAACCAGCGACCAATAGATTAACAGTCTACTGCTCTACCAACTGAGCTATCGAGGAACTACAGTGCTGTCTCGGCGTTGCCTCGACTGCGGGGCGTATATTATTGACGAATGGGGCGATGGTCAACCTTTTTTTTAATTTTTTTTAATGGAAATACAATGACTTAGGGCTGATAGGGTAAAAAATGGGGTTAGATCATAAAATCTTTCAGTTTGATGCCAAATTCAGTGGGGTCTAGCACCTGCAAAATGCTTTCTGAGCAATCTTTTTGGCTCAGGTTACGAACTTGTATGTGGGTATAGGACTTAGTGGTTAGGTTATAAAGTACCTTAACCACGGGTTTGAGGCTGTCGATATTCTCTTCAATGACCACGCCTGCGGTGTTATTGGATAGTTTTACAAAAGATCCCACAGGATAAACGCCAATGGCTTTAATAAAGCTGTGAACATAACTGGTATCTAGGTGTGCTCCGGACCATTCTAGCATTCGTTTCAGAGCTGTGGAGGGTGGCATGCCTTTGTGATACACGCGGTCTGCGGTGATGGCATCGTATATATCCACAACCGAAGCCATTTTGGCTTCAGGAGAAATGTTATCGCCGCTTAAACCAAGGGGGTAGCCCTGGCCATCCATGCGTTCGTGGTGTTGAGCCGCAACATTGATGGAAACTTGGGAAAAGCGCTTATTACGCTGCAGAATTTTCTGGCTGTAGCTGGCATGACGCTTCATGATGCTGTACTCCTTATCCGTGAGCTTGCCAGGTTTGTGCAGAACTTCATCAGGAATGAGAATTTTGCCAATATCATGCAACAGTGCGCCGGTAACACATTGATGCAGATAATCTCGCTCTAATTCTAAGTGTTTGCCTAGGATCGACATGAGTACAGCCACATTGACGCTGTGCTCCATCAGATAATTGTCTTTTTCTCGAATTCTGGACAAGCACGCAAGGGCGTTTTGGTTGCGCACCACCGAGTCCATAAAATTATCGGCCATGTTTTCAAACGGGGTAATGTCGATGGCGTGGCCAGATTTGGCCGATGTCATGGCATTGTTCACCAAGTCTAAGGCTTCAGTGTGCAGTTGCTGTGCACGATCCAGTTCTTTCTCTAGAGAGGTGGATTTAATATCCTGTAGATGAGGTGGACGTTCCGCAATACCTTTAATTTTGGTGTCGAGTTTTTTATCACTCTCGGCTATGGAAATGGCATCAGGGCTATCATCCCCTAACTCGGTATCAATATAGAGCTCTTGTACACCGCGTTGGATCAATGCGGATATGGTTTGTTCGTCAGGAATTCGGCCTTCACGCTCGTGCTCGTGTAAACTCAAGCCTTGTTGAGAAATATTGGCAACGTACATACCGGGCTTGAGCTTGTTTGTAGCAATTTTTTTCAGCATAAAAGGCAATATAGGTGGGTTTTAAATTGAGTATAGATGACAGCTTTTACATATCGAATATTGGTTCAAGTATTAATATTTCAAATAGTTATAAATAAAGGGAATTGAATGTCAAAAATAGCATTTCAAGGGCAGTTAGGGGCCTATAGCCACTTAGCGTGTCAGGGGGTTCACCCTGATGCGGAGCCTGTTCCCTATGACAGCTTTGTTGGTGCTATTCGCGCAGTCGAAGACGGAAAAATGGATTGGGCCATGATTCCGTTAGAAAACTCCAGTGCTGGGCGAGTAGAGGAAATTTATCGTCAAATCCCTAAAACCCACCTGAATATCGTTGCTGAGCATTTTCAGCCAGTCTCTCATTGTCTAATGGCGTTACCTGGGGCTAAGCCATCTTGGGTTATGTCGCATCCACAGGCATTGGCGCAATGTCATGATCGCATCATAGGGTTAGGCCTTGAACCGCGAGCCGAATTTGATACCGCAGGGGCTGCGAAGCTGTTAGCGGATAGCGGGGATCTTACCGGGAGTGTCGTGGCATCCACGTTAGCTGCGGACTTATATGGCTTGAATATCATAGAGCATGATTTTGAGGACATAAGTGGTAATACCACTCGGTTTATTGTTTTGTCTAAACAACAAGCGCCAATGGCTTATGATGGTGCGCAGGCCTATATTACGTCGATTTTATTCACGGTGAAAAATATTCCCGCTGCTTTGTATAAAGCCTTAGGGGGCTTTGCCACCAATGGTTTGAATCTAATTAAAATCGAAAGCTATCTAGATAATGCCACGCTTAAAAGTAGCCAATTTCATATTGATATTGCTGAGCATGTTGACGCGCCAGCCATGAAACGGGCCATTGAGGAGTTACGTTTTTTTGCTTCGGAATACCGCTGGCTAGGAACGTTTGTTGCTCATGAATTTAGACAGTCAAAATAAAGTGATCTGCCATTTGGCGACGCAATAGGATAGACAATGAACTGGGAACAGTTGTTAAGCGCGAAACGCTTTGGCACCAAAGATGAGTCAGAATTAAGTGAAACCCGCACGCCGTTTCACAAAGACCACGACCGAGTGATCTTCTCCAGTAGTTTTCGCCGCTTGGAGCGAAAAACACAAGTTCATCCATTGAGTGATAACGATCATATCCATAGCCGCTTAACCCACAGCTTAGAAGTGAGTTGTGTGGGGCGTAGTCTTGGGGCACAAGTGGGTGAAATGCTGCAAGGTAAGTTACCCGAGCACATAAGTCCTGCTGATTTAGGGGCCATAGTTCAGGCGGCTTGTTTAGCCCATGACATAGGTAACCCGCCGTTTGGCCATACGGGTGAAGACGCCATTCGTCATTGGTTTCGAGATGGGAAGAATGCTCACTTTTTACAAGGGCTCTCGGCAGAACAAATCAAAGACTTTCAAACCTTTGAGGGCAATGCTCAAGGCTTAAGGATTCTTACCCAACTGGAATATCACAGGTTCGATGGAGGTATGCGTTTAACTTACGCCACCTTAGGCAGTTTTCTCAAATACCCTTGGCACAGTGGCTATCAAGACCCGAATAAAGGAGAAAAGTTCGGTGTGTACCAATCTGAGCTGGCGTATCTGCACGAGATCGCTAAGGAAGTGGGGTTAGAGCCCTTGGATAAGGATCGCTATTGCCGTCACCCGTTAGTGTATTTAATGGAGGCCGCGGATGACATTTGCTATGCCATCATTGATTTAGAAGATGGTGTGGAAATGCACCTATTACAGTATGAGGAAGTGGAGCGCATTCTACTGGATCTTATTGGAGATGATGTGCCTGCCTCTTATTACAACACTACAGCGGAAGACCCTGCGCGCCGGCGCTTGGCTATCTTGCGCGGAAAAGCCATTGAGATCTTAGTGAATGCCGTGGCCTGTGCGTTTGTGGAGCATGAGCAAGCGTTATTGGCGGGGCAGTTGAAGGGGGATTTAATCGCCTTGGCGGACCCAAAGGTTTCCCAGTGTATTGGCCTGGCGAAAAGGGTGGCACGGGAGAAAATCTTTAAAGAC
>JBFEWA010000124.1:0-8069 GCA_041546605.1 Bermanella sp. | reverse complement strand
GGCGTATTAAAACTGCGCAATGCGGCAAATAAGACGGATCACGGCCCAATCGATGAAACCTGTGACTGTTATACCTGTCAGAACTTCAGCCGTGCCTACCTGCATCACTTGGACAAATGTAAAGAAATTCAAGGCTGTACACTGAATACCATCCATAATCTGCATTTTTACCAAAGGGTCATGGCGGGTTTGCGCAAGGCTCTTGAAGAAGGTACATTGAGCGACTTTGTGGAAGAGTTCTATGCCAAGCGTGGGTTGCCCGTACCACCACTAGCAGAATAACGAACAAGCTGGCTAAAAAACGTACATGATTAAATTAACCGTTTTTTAGCCTTTAAATTGAAAAGTTTCGCCCCTATAAAGGGGCATTACATTTAAATAAAAGTAGTACTCGAGAGAGTAAGGAAAATCACATGTCTAAATTGACTCTATTATTAGCCGCATTTTTACCTGCTGCTGCATTTGCAGAAGGCGCGCCAGCTGCACCAGCCGGTGCTGGTATCGAACAGCTTATTTTCTTGGGCGGTTTCGTATTAATTTTTTACTTCCTACTATGGCGTCCACAATCTAAGCGCGCTAAAGAGCACAAAGCGTTGCTAGCGTCTTTAGAGAAAGGTTCTGAAGTAGTGACTTCTGGCGGTATTCTAGGTCGCGTTACTAAAGTAACTGACGATTTCGCAGTACTAAAAGTAGCAGAAGGTGTTGAGCTTCCAGTACAAAAGCAAGCGGTTGCTGCGGTACTGCCTAAAGGCACCATCAAGTCTATCAACGAATAATTCGAATATGACTTTTACACATCCCCGCCCAGTTGCGGGGATGTGTGTATAAGCGCTAGCGAAACTGATAACAATAATCTTCAAATGATCCGGCTCGTGACAGAGTAAAGCGATCAGCCAGGAATCGACTTATGCTCAATAAGTATCCCTTGTGGAAATACCTTCTCATCACAGTAGTTTGTGCCTTGGGTGTGATTTACTCCCTGCCAAACTTGTATCCACCTGATGCCGCCGTGCAGATCACCCCAGCGAAAAGCGGTGATGCCGTGGATGAATTTACGTTAAACAAAGCATTAAAAGCCTTAGATGAAGGCGGCGTTGCGTATTTTGGTGAGGAATTACAAGAAGGTAAGACCGCGCTGATTCGTATCGAAGATGCCGATTTACAGTTACAAGCCAAAGGCCTGATTCAACGTGATTTGGGTGATGGTTTCATCGTGGCGTTAAACCTTGCGCCTACTACACCACAATGGCTAATGGACATGGGTGCAGGCCCAATGACATTAGGTTTGGATCTAAGTGGTGGTGTGCACTTCTTAATGGAAGTGGACATGGAAGAGTTCTTGGATCAACGCCTACAAGGCTATCGCGATACCTTAAAGCGTAACTTCCGCGAACAAAAATTACGTTACAAGCGTGTTGTGGCAGCAAAAGAACACAGCATTCATGTGAAATTCAATAAAGAAGATGTGCGTGACGAAGCGGAAAACTTTATCCGTCGTGAATACGCCGAATTCTTCACCGAAACCGCCAACAAAGAAGATGGCTTCTGGTTGTACCTTGCGTTAACCCCAGCCAAAGTAAAAGAATTTGAAGACTATGCGTTAAAGCAAAACTTAACCACCATTCGTAATCGTGTGAACGAATTAGGTGTGGCGGAGCCGTTAGTGCAACGTCAAGGTCGTAATCGCATCGTGATTGAATTGCCGGGTGTACAAGACACGGCTGCTGCGAAAAAAATCTTAGGTAAAGCGGCCAACTTAGAATTCCGTTTAGAGGCGTTAGCCAGTGCGTCGCGTTTTAGTACCGAAGAATACGACTTTAAAGATTCCACCCGAGGCCGTGCGGCCCGTTTAGAAAAATCGGTAATCGTAACCGGTGACAATGTTTCCAACGCACAGCCGTCTTTTGATGAAAACGGCCAGCCACAAGTAAACATTAATCTTGATAGCACTGGTGGTGCCATCATGGGTGATGTGACTAAGAAAGCCATCAAGCGTCGCATGGCAGTATTGTTTGTTGAACACAAAGTACGTACCCGTTATGAAATGCAAGACGGTGTGGAAGTCCCAGTTGAAGACAAATACGTTGAAAAGAAAATCATTTCTTTAGCCACCATTCAAAGTGCATTGGGTAGCAGTTTCCGTATTACGGGTTTAGAGCCGGCGGAAGCGTCTGAATTGGCGTTATTGCTACGTGCCGGTGCTCTGGCTGCGCCTATGTACTTCGTAGAAGAGCGCACAGTGGGCCCAAGCTTGGGTAAAGAAAATATCCAACTAGGCGTGAACAGTGTGCAAATTGGTTTGGCACTGGTGCTGTTGTTCATGTTGGTGTATTACCGTGTATTTGGTTTGGTGGCCAACATTGCATTGGCGTTTAACCTAACCTTATTGCTGGCGGTGATGTCCATCATTGGTGCCACGTTAACGCTGCCAGGTATTGCCGGTATCGTATTAACCGTGGGTATGGCGGTGGATGCGAACGTGCTCATATTTGCGCGTATACGCGAAGAATTAAAAGCGGGTTTAAACCCACAACAAGCCATTCACAGTGGTTATGATAAAGCCTTCTTAACCATTTTAGATGCCAATATTACAACTTTAATTGTGGCGGTGATTCTGTTCGCAGTGGGCACCGGTCCGGTGAAAGGTTTCGCGGTGACATTGAGCATCGGTATCATCACTTCTATGTTTACGGCTATCGTCTTAACTCGCGCCATGATCAACCTGATTTACGGTGGTCGTCGTGTTGAAAAATTATCTATTGGGGGCGTGTAACCATGAGTGATGTAAAAGATATGAACTTCATGGGCGTGCGCAAACTGGCAGCCGCTCTTTCCATTGCGTTGATTTTAGCTTCTATCGGTTCGTTGATTTTCCAAGGCCTGAAATTGGGCTTGGATTTCACTGGCGGCACCTTGATTGAAGTGGCCTATGAAACCAGTGCAAACGTTAACGAGATTCGCAAAACCCTAGAAAGCTCAGGCTACGAAGACGTGACCGTGCAACACTTCGGCAGCGAAGAAGATGTATTGGTGCGTATGAAAGAAGCGTACCGTGCAAACTTGGGCGATGAAGTATTAGCAACCTTGCAAGCGGCATCCGATGAAGAAGTGGTACTGCGTCGTGCGGAGTTTGTGGGTGCGCAAGTGGGCGAAGAGTTACGCGACGAAGGTGGCCTAGCATTGTTGTTAGCGCTGGCGGTTGTGATGATTTACGTAGCGGCGCGCTTCCAGTTTAAATTCTCTGTGGGTGCGGTAGTGGCCTTGATGCATGACGTGATCATCATTCTAGGTTTATTTAGCTTGATGCAGATTGAATTTGATTTAACCGTATTGGCGGCGCTGTTAGCGGTAATCGGTTACTCCTTGAATGACACCATAGTGGTAGCGGACCGTATTCGTGAGAACTTCCGTATCATTCGTCAGATGCAACCCATTGATGTGATCAACCGCTCTCTTACTCAAACCCTAGGTCGTACCTTGGTGACCTCCTTAACTACTTTGTTAGTGTTGTTGGCGCTATTGTGGGTAGGTGGCGAGTTAATCCATAACTTTGCACTGGCGTTAACCGTGGGCGTGGTTGTGGGTACGTATTCTTCTATTTACGTGTCGGCCAACATCCTGCTGTATATGCAAATCAGCCGTGAAGATTTGCTACCACCAGAAGAGGAAGAAGAGATCGACGATCGCCCATAAGCGATTCGCATCTTATCTTTATTAAAGGCCCGCATTAAGCGGGCTTTTTTATGCTCTGAATATCCTGCCAATAAAATTATCTTTAGATGCCAATAATCGGCCTCACAAGTCAATATTGTCTTTTAAAAGCCGCGTATCGTATCTAAATTGATACAGATCAAGGCGTGTCTTATGACTCTAGTAAATGAAAGCGTGATATTGATCACAGGTGCCGCCAGCGGGTTAGGCTGGGCACTCACGCAAAAGTACCATGCCATGGGCCACCATGTGGTGATGGTGGATATTCAAGCGGAATTGCTTGCCGAAAAAGCCCAGTCTTTTTATGACCGTCAAAGCGTTATGAGCATTGTGGCGGACATCACCTCTGAACAAGCCATTACACAGATTACACAGCAAGTAGTTGAACGCTTCGGGCGCTTGGATGTGCTGATTAATAATGCAGGCATTACCCACAGATCATTAGTTGAAAAAACCGACCCTAACGTCTTTCGTAAAGTGATGGCGGTGGATTATCAAGGGCCGGTGGAATTAACCCTTGCCGTGTTGCCGTTATTAAAAGCATCAAAGGGCTGCATCATTAATGTGAGTTCCATGGCCGGGTGGATGCCAGTGCTGGGTCGCGCCGGTTACTGCGCAGCGAAAAGTGCACTGCACCAATTCTTCGAAGTGATGCGCTGCGAAGTGCGCCAGCACGGCGTAAAGATTTTAATGGTGTATCCAAGCTTTTTAGATACCCCTATTGAAACCAATGCACTAGGTCATGATGGCAATAAAGCCACCCATGCACGCTCTATGATTGGTGGGTTAGGTTCGGCAGAAGACGTGGCCGATGACATTGTCAAAGCGCATATGGCCGGTAGAGAGCGTTTGTTCCCTAATCGTTTCACGTGGGTTGCATCCGTGCTTTATAAATTATTGCCAGCCGTGTTTTTACGCAGCATGACAAAAAAATTCGCCAGCGAACTTAACGCATAACACAACGTTTTTAAAATAATAAAAATAATGATTTAAGAGGGTAGGTGATGGAAGCGGTAAACATAGATTTTAATCCAGAAAGCCTAGTGGCATTGAATGTCATGATCGCCATTATGATGTTTGGTGTGTCATTGGAATTACGCGCCAGTGATTTCAAACGTATTTTATTAAATCCAAAAGCCCCTGTGATTGGCTTGCTTTCTCAATTTGTATTATTGCCTGCCATTACCTGCTTGGTAACTATTTTACTGGATATCGACCCTATGCTGTCCATGGGGATGATTTTGGTGGCGTCATGTCCTGGGGGCACCTTTTCTAACATCATGACGTGGATGGCAAAAGGCAATGTTGCGGTGTCGGTGAGTATGACAGGTGTGTCCAGTTTGGCGGCCAGTATCATGACGCCGTTTAACTTTGCCTTGTACGCTATGATCAATCCAAACACGCGCCCATTGTTAACAGAAATCTCAATGGACCCAGTGAGTTTGTTGTTATTGGTATTAATGGTGTTAGGCGTACCTTTAGTATTAGGCATGTTTGTGGGTCCGCGTTTTCCTAATTTATCAAAGCGCATTGAAAAGCCCCTAAAGGTTTTTGCCATGTTACTGATGATGGCATTAGCAGGCATTGCGTTTGTCAAAAATACGGATCAGTTTTTAGAATATTTTGATTTGTTTTTCTGGTTGGTGGTAGCCCATAACGCCATTGCGCTAACGGTGGGTTATGTAGGCGCCATGTTCACGAAACTGCCCGTTGCTGATCGTCGTGCCATTTCGTTAGAAGTGGGTATTCAAAACGGCGCTTTGGCACTCATTATTATTTTCACCTTCTTCCCTCAAGCATCGGGTATGTTATTGATCGCTGCGTTTTGGGGAGTATGGCATTTAGTCAGTGGTTTAATCGTATCCTTTGTTTGGTCCCGTATGCCCATCAAAGATACCGTTGAAGAAGATGGCAATGCTATCGCCAGTAAAGTGTAATCGTTAAAAGTGAAGTGAGCAGTATGGAAATACTTTGGGTGTTATTCGGAGCCATTATTTTATTGGCTTACACGTTAGAAGCCGTCACCGGTTTTGGCAGCATCGTGATTGCCTTGGCATTAGGTGCGTTGTTTTTACCGTTCGATCAAATATTACCTATTTTGGTAGCGTTAAATATTTGCATGACCAGCGTGCTGTCATTTAAAAATCGAGCAAGCATTGATAAATCATTATTAATGACGGTGATTCTGCCCGGTATGTTGGCGGGTACGCTTACCGGTTATTTTGCAAAACCTTACTTTGATGAGGTACTGCTCAAGAAATTATTTGGAATGTTGATTGTTTGGTTTGCCGGGCGTGAATTGTGGCGCATGTATCACAAACATGCAGATCGCCAACGCCCACTTTGGTTAACCCGTAGCATCACATTTGGGGCGGGTATTACCCATGGTTTGTTTGCCAGCGGTGGGCCGTTATTGGTGTACGCGGTAGCCGGCACCAAAATTGATAAAGCGCGCTTTCGTGCCACCATGGTGTTTGTTTGGTTTACGCTTAATAGTTTATTAACGGTCGCATTTTTTTTGGACGGAAGAATGCAGCCAGTACTCATGAATGTGCTGCTTTACATCCCATTGTTAGTGGTGGCGATAAAACTGGGCAACTATTTACATCATAAAGTGAATGAAGAACATTTTCGTGTGGCGATCTACAGCTTGTTATTAATGACAGGTTTGATTCTTATGATCAGTCATTACTTGCACTGAGAGCGGAGGATAAAACATGCAATATGATATTTTAATTAAAAATGGTTTGTACTTTGACGGCTCTGAAGCATCAGGCATTCAAGCGGACGTAGCCATTAAAGACGGAAAGATTGCTAAGGTCAGTACCACAGGCTTAGATGTGACTGAAGCGCAAGAGATTTTTGACGCCAAGGGCAAATGGGTGATCCCTGGTTTTCTTGAAATTCATAGTCATTACGATGCCGAAGTGGTGGCGAGCCCTGCATTAAAAGAATCCGTGCGTCATGGTGTGACCAGTATCGCCATTGGTTCGTGTTCCATTTCTATGGTGAATGCAGAACCAGAAGATTGTTCTGATTTATTTACTCGTGTAGAAGCCGTACCCCGTGAGGCGGTACTGCCTATTTTGTTAGAAAAGAAAACGTGGAAAGACGCCAAGGGCTATCGCGCATTTTATGATCAGCATCCGTTAGGACCTAACATTTGCTCGTTTATTGGGCATTCGGATATGCGTGTGGCGGCCATGGGGATCGAACGTGCCACCAGTGATGTAAAACCCACAGAAGCAGAAATGCAGGCCATGGAAAAGATGCTCGAAGAAGCATTGGACGCAGGCTGCTTGGGGATGTCCATGATGACCACAAAGCTGGATAAGCTTGACGGTGATCGTGCGTGGTCAAAACCCTTGCCATCCACGTTTTCTACTTGGTGGGAGTTTAAGCGTTTATTTAAAATCTTGCGCCGTCGCAATGCCATCTTACAAGGGGCGCCAGATGCGGTGAAAAAAGTAAACGTATTTGGTTTCTTGTGGCAGGCCCATGGTTTGTTTCGCCGCCCCATGAAGGTGACCATGTTGACCGCACTGGATTTAAAGTCCAATCCGTTTTTGCATCGTATTACCCGAGTGAGTGGATTCATTGCCAACGAGCTTTTACGCGGAAACTTCCGCTGGCAGACTCTTTCGGCGCCGTTCACCATTCACTTAGAAGGCCTTGAAGTCAACGCCTTTGAAGAGTTTGAAACCGGTGCAGAGCTGCGCGATATGATGAAGGATGAAGAGTCGCTATATAAAAAGATTAACGATCCAGAATTCCGCGCCGCTTTTAAAAAGCATGTGAGCGAGATATTCACCGTGGGCTTATGGCATAGGGATTTCAGTGACGGCTGGATTACCGACTGCCCAGACAAAAGCTTAATCGGTAAAAACTTTGAACAAGTGGGTCAAACCTATGGTGTGGACCCAGTGGATGCCTATTTTGATTTGGCCACTAAGTACAAAAAAGAACTACGTTGGAAAACCAACTACGGTAATCATCGCCCAGAAATTATGCACAAGCTATTAGATAGCGAGTACACCCATGTGGGCTTTGGTGACTCCGGCGCGCACATTCGCTCCTTAGCCATGTATAACTTTCCGCTACGCTTTTTGAAATACGTGCGTGATGCAGAAATTGCAGGCAATCCGTTTATGAGTGTTGCACGTGGTGTGCATAAACTAACCGCGGATCTAGCGGATTGGTTTGGCTTAGATGCGGGTCACATTCGTGAAGGGGATCGCGCCGATGTGGTGATCGTGAATCCAGAGGGTTTAAATGATGACGTGGATGGCATCAGCGAAGCGCCTATGGAGGGCTTTGGTGTGGATCGTTTAGTGAAGCGCAATGATGACGCTGTGGAT
>JBFEWA010000504.1:0-1530 GCA_041546605.1 Bermanella sp. | reverse complement strand
GTGCCATTGCAGAAGCGTGGTTAAAACCCACATTTGATGAAGTCAGTGATCAACGTATTTTGAATGATCTTAAATATCATGTGCAGCACGTGGCTCAGGACATTTTTAACCAAGCTCGCCAGAGCATAGAAGATATGCTCACGGGTTTATTAGAAAACGCCAAGGCTGAGCAACAGGTCTCCTTTGCCGCCATTAACATTCAGCCGCGCATGCTGGCGAAATTATTGGTAGCAGGCCTTGATGGTTTACGTGGACACATGGAAAAAGAAGCGCTGGAACAAGCCAGCATAGATATGCTTAAAATATTTGAGCAAGCTTGCCAACCCTAAGCTAGTCCCGCTTTTGCTGGCGACGAGATTGTGCATATAAATCGTTAAAGCGCTTAAAATACGCATCCAGCGCCGTTCCTGCCTCTGCTTGGCCGTGTTGATTTAAAAGCTCAATGGCCACTTCCACGGTACACAAATGAAATTCGTCCGGAGCCTTGCGCAAGCGATATTCACTGTGACGCTGAGTGGTGAGCGGCAATACCGCAATGGACTGCAAGTACTCGCTCAAACGAAACATGCGCCCCGCTTGTCGCCAGCTGCCATCTAAAATGATAAACAAAGGGATTTTGGACGTGCCCTGATCGGCGTGTGTCACCACGCGATCATCGTAACCACCGCGATCACCCGGAAAGATAATATAAGGCTGATACTGTGGGTTCTGAATCAACTCAATAAATGCAGGGTCAGGTTCGGTGCGGGACCAATAAAAACGATGACTGTATTGCGGCAAAATGTGCTCAATCAAACGCCCAGTGTTGCTGGGCTTATAGCTTTCTTCTTTGTGCATCAAAAGGCAAAAATGCACCGCACGTGACTCATTCTGCACAACCGGCTGTTTGTGGCCACACAAGCAATAACCCTGTGCCATTAAACACTCAGGGCAACGGGAGACATTACTGCCTTTTGCTAAATAAGGCTTACGGGGAGCATTAGGGTCAAACATAAGATTCCGCTCATTTCGAACGGCGCCAATATAATGCAAACCCTAATGTATGGATAGTCAGTGCTGCACTTTCTTCAATAAGTTAGTGACACCTTGCTGCACCTGACTCACTAATTCTTCTTCATCCAAAGCGGATTTCGCTAACGCCCCCCAAACCGGTATCCCCTGAATAAAGGTATGTTTAATGGTAACGGGCTCAGCGCATAAGATTGGCGCCAATAATGGCGAGTGCACACCTGCCATTCTAGGTTGATCAATATCGTACAGCACAATATCGGCCGCTTTGCCCACAGCAATGTGCCCTGTGTTATCTAGGCCTAATAAACGCGCCCCATTTTCACTGCCCCACTTAATGACTTGCTCTGCCTGTGTGGCTGCTGGGCCGTGCTGGGTTCGGTGAATCAACCAAGCAAGGTTCAACTCTTGAATCATAGAACCTGACTCAGCCGATGCGGAGCCATCCACACCCAGAGTAATGTTCATGCATTGTTTTTCCATTTCGATCACAGGGGAAATACCACTGCCTAAACGGCAGTT